>WRNK01000239.1 GCA_009776675.1 Methanimicrococcus sp. | reverse complement strand
GAAGGGCATGCCGATGAAGTGATGTATTCACTGCTGCGTGCCCATGAGCAGTACCCGGGATCTCGTATCGGCGTCATTACCATTGTCAACGACCCCGAAGTCATTTACGGATTTGACCAGCGCGTCAGTTCTGTTTTTCTGCCGGAAGAAATTGAATTCCCGCGATATGAATGGGAAGAAATTGATGATGTATTGGCTGACAGAATCCAACACGGATTTTTCCCGGGCGTCGTTTCCGATGATGTCCGTGAATGTATTACAGAATACGTCAGCGAAAACGGCGATTTGCGTGTCGGAATTGATTTGCTGAAACGCTCCGGTCTCAATGCCGAAAAGCGTTCATCCCGAAAAATAGACATTGAAGATGTCAATAAAGCATATACAGCATCCCGATCTCTTTATTTGTCCCGCATGTTTTCCGTATTATCCGACCATGAAAAATACATCGCAATTCAAATCGCAGAAGCGGAAGAAATATCTGCCGGCGACTTGTATGAAAAATTCAAGATGCATACGGGAATCGGCTATACCCGTTTTTATGAAATTGTCAACAAAATGATTTCTGCCGGTTACCTGACAGCCGATTTTTCAGGCAAAGGCTCTAAAGGAAGAACACGCCTCATTCGATGCGGATTCAAAAAAGAAGAACTCAATGAGTTGCTCAAATAAGATGGAAAAAGGCAGAAAAATACAAAATCGGAAAAATGCAAAACCGGAAAATACAAAACCGGAAAATACAAAACCGGAAAATACAAAACCGGAAAATACAAAACCGGAAAATACAAAACCGGAAAATACAAAACCGTTTCCACTCTAATCATACCGTTTTTACAAAACATATTCTTTTTACAAAAAGGTGAAAAAATGCGTGGTCGTTTCCAATATAATCATATTGTTTTTACGGGAGACGTTTTTGATGATATTGTCTATCCCGATCCGATATTTCAGCAATTGGATGATGAATATTCGGTTTCGTCTGTTTTAATTTTGCCGCCCGTTTGTCCTTCTAAAATTATTTGTGTCGGTCTGAATTATGCCGACCACGCCAAAGAACTGAATATGCAAAAGCCGAAAACGCCGATTTTATTTTTAAAACCGCCGTCTGCTGCCTTATCTCATGAAGGATTGATTTTATATCCCTTAGAAAGCAGCCAAGTGGAATATGAAGCGGAACTTGCAGTTGTTATCGGAAAAACCGGAAAACACATTTCAGAAGCGGAGGCAATGGATTATGTTCTTGGCTACACCTGTTTTAATGATGTGACGGCTCGGGATTTGCAGCGCGCCGACGGACAGTGGACACGCGCCAAAAGCTTTGACACATTCGCACCGTTTGGACCGTTTGTTGTGACGCCGGAAGAGTTGGAACAAAAAGGACTGTCGCCGAATAATTTGGAAATTATCTGCCGTTTAATTCAAAATCAGAATGAAGAAATTCGGCAGCATTCGACAACTTCCGAATTCATATTCAGCATTCAAAAAATCATTTCTTTTATCTCATCCATCATGACATTGGAAGAAGGCGATGTCATTGCCACCGGCACACCCCCCGGCGTCGGTGAACTCAAAGACGGCGACATCGTTGAAATTGAAATCGAAGGAATCGGAATCCTCAGAAACACGGTCGTTTCTCAATAACGACTCTTGCGGTCGTTTCCCAAAAACTCCTTTACAATCGTTTCCCAATAAAGATTCTTTTGAGAATGGGAAGAATTAAAAGTATTGAAATTTCTGAGGATGGGAAGAATTAAAAGTATTGAAATTATCTTAAAAGTAAGGTTTTGTCCCATGTTGTTTGATCAAGCTTATACAGAATTGGAATTGATTGACCGGCACATTTGTGTCTTAAAATTTGTTATAGAGAGGGGACCAATCGGGATTTTAAAATTGGCGGAAGAAACGGGAATGCAGGCACACAAAGTCCGTTATTCCTTGCGCATCTTAGAACAAAACGGGCTCATTAAACCGTCTCCGCAAGGTGCCGTCACGGGTGACCGCCTTGAAGAATTTGTGGAAACAGCCAAAACGGAGTTTGGAGAAATTAAGCAGCTGATAAACCTGATCGAAGAAAACGGAAAGCAAATTGTTCAAAAATAATTCATCGATCAATTTGAACTTTTTTACAAGAGAGCACTTTTAAATATCAACAATATTGTAATCGTAATTTTTAAATCAATTTTGAATCAACTTTAAATCAATTTTGAATCAATTTTAAATCAATTTTGAATCCGCACCAATTAAAAAACATGGGAAAAATATGTCACTTGACCCAAAAGATTTGAACACGATTGAGAAGTATACGCTTCAAAACGCCGTGAAATACGAAGCTGTGCCGCAAGAAAAGGCCGTGCTTGGAAAAATCATGGGCGTTTGTCCGCACCTTCGTGCAAATGTTTCTGACGTCACCGCCGCCATCAGGGAAATTACAACGCGTCTTGGCAAAGAGCCTCCTGAGGACTGGGCACGCCGTTTGGATGAAATCGCACCGGAACTGGCAGCTGAAATTACAGCCA
>WRNK01000238.1 GCA_009776675.1 Methanimicrococcus sp. | reverse complement strand
TATATATAAAAGATAAATGCTCTCCTTATTAAATAATTGGATATGTCACGTTTTACATGATTCAAACGGTCATTTAAAATCGCCTCCATGTTCTTTTTATGTTTTTTAAATAACAATAGTGATTTTATTTGAAAATTTAAAGAATAATTGAAATTAAAATCAATATTGGGTAACAAACGGGTAATAAACTGTGACAAAAATGGAAAAAATATCAACTGTCCGCTCTGTTCAAAGCGTTCCGAGTTCGAGAGAGAAACGAAAGGCTTTGATTGAAAAATCCGCTGCGGATATGGCAATCGCACTGGAAGCGAAGGCTGTTTTTACATTTGGTACTGTTGACTCCCGTTCTTTTGTGAATTTATCAATACCGGTTATTGATATTACTCAAATCAAAAACGTGATTGAAAAACTGTCTAATTTAGACCATGAAAACTTATCCCGCATTCAAAATCTTGCCGAAAATGTTCGAAACGAAGCCGACAAAAACACATCATTGATTTTAAACGCCGCCGCCGTAGAATACATTCTCGGAAGAATTGACAGCGGATGTGTGATCGGTGTTATTTCTTCCCCTGACACTTATTCGATTTTGGTTCACAATATGGAAGAAAATGAAAATGTGAAATCCATCTGCGAATGCGAAAAAAGAATCAAATCCGAGACACTTCAAAATGTTTTGAATTTGTCATTGGATATTGCAATGAAGGGCCGTGAAGGAAAGAAAATCGGAACTGCTTTTATTATCGGAGACGAAGAAGAGGTCATGTCGCGCTCCCATCAAATTATTTTAAATCCGTTTCGGTCACAAGACAGCAATTTTGAAATCAACATCAATAAAAAAGAAAATCGAGAAACTGTCATCGGATTTGCTCAGCTTGACGGTATCTTTGTTCTGTCCGGCACCGGAAAAATATTGGCGGCCGGTCGTTATTTGGATGTCGATACCCGCGATATCGAAATAGACAAGGGTCTTGGAACAAGACATTTGTCATGTGCAACCATCACAAGAGATACAAATGCTGTCGCCGTTGTCATTTCTGAATCCGGCGGAACCAT
This sequence comes from Methanimicrococcus sp., assembly GCA_009776675.1. The sequence goes on along the minus strand of WRNK01000238.1, from coordinate 1,466 downwards.
CCGCATTTACATGGACGGCAAAGAAATCATGTTCATTGAGCCGAGCGTTTCTTTAATCGAAATTGATGGGGAAAAAGTTGATTGATGACAATTTTCTTCTTTTTATTCATCAAGCAGAAGCTTTGTTTTTGAATTCCTGAGCTTTTTTATTTCTTCACGTTCAATGGCTTGGAAACTTTTTTCGGGTGTCGGCAGCTTTTCAGGTAATGTTGTTCCCATGGCAATCATAGCTTTGCGGATTTTTTCAGCGACGTGATAATGAATATCGTTTGCCTCTATCGCTGACGATGCTTGGTCTAATTTTAATTTTTCTTCTGTTTGGGATATGCGAAACAGGTTGGCGATAAGTTCCGTACTTCCCATGAAGTCAAGGATTTTCTCTTTCTCCTTTAATTTCTTTTTTCTATGAATATCAGCAACAGTCAATCCACCGTAAAGTCCCATATAACCCGAGTTTTGAAAAATTGTAAATTCTTCATCAGTTATAACTCCTGCATTGTGGGCAGCTTTGACTAAGAGTTGATTCCATTGCTTGATGTTGCCGCGGACAACCAACCGCTTGTTGTTTTCATCAAGTTGATTAAAGGTATCAGCCAACTCTTGACGGCGTGTCTGTATGGCAAAATATGTTTGGCCGATGGCAATGATCTCTTTGCGAGGGTCACCGTTTTGGACGATGAGGTAACAGGCGTAACGGGTGAGCTTATAATCAACGGTTTGTTTTGTCGCGGATTTAGGCATTTCAATCGTTTTGTTGACGTCAGCAAAGTGACTGCCGATATCAAAACCGCTGTTTTTGCAGGCAAGCATAGCTCTGTCAATCACTTTAAAAAAATTATCCCATTTGAAATAGTTTAATACCTTTTGCAAATCTCGAGCAAACCAAAATTCATTTCCATTTTCATTAATTTTTTTGATTGCCTCAAAAGATTCATATTCTACAGCTTCCAATTTAGCCATTTTTAATTGCCTCTTTCTATTTTCATGAATTATTTGATTGTTTTTTATCGCTGTCTTGCGGCATTTTTATCGTTTTCCCGACCTCAGGAAAACGATCGCCGATATCGAAATTATTCAATTATCTTTTTTGTTGCCGACTTCGGCATTTCTATCATTTTGTTGACGTCAACAAAATGATCGTCGATACCGAAATTATCGTTTTCCCGATGTCAGGAAAACGATCACTGATATCGAAATTATCGTTTTCCCGACGTCAGGAAAACGATCACTGATATCGAAATTATCGTTTTCCAGACGTCAGGAAAACGATCGCTGATATCGAAATTATCGTTTTCCCGACGTCAGGAAAACGATCGCTGATATCGAAATTATCGTTTTCCCGACGTCAGGAAAACGATCACTGATATCGAAATTAGTCGATTGCATTTTTGTTGCCGACTTTGACGTTTCTATCGTTTTTCCGATGTCAAGGAAATGGTTGGCAGCATTAAAATTTTTTCTAAATT
>WRNK01000237.1 GCA_009776675.1 Methanimicrococcus sp. | reverse complement strand
ATTTCACAAAAATTTATTCTAAATTTTTAGAAAAAATATTTATTTATGGAACCTTTTACCAAAAAAGCAGGGTCTAACCTGCAAAACAAGGAGGATAAGACCTATGAAAAAAACAGTATTTATTGCGCTCTCATTGGCAGTAGTATCATTTGCGGTGTTACCGCTTTCTGCAGAAAAGAAATGGAAAGGAAACGGCGGCGGAGAATGCGGCTATGGAATGATGGGCGGGCAATCGTTTAAGCATCTCAATATGATGCAAAGCAAACTTGATTTGACAAATAATCAGGTGGATAATCTGTATAAGATTCAAAAAGATTACATGGAAAAAATTTATCAGAATAGAAATGATGCTGATAAAGTCAAAGAACTGAAAGGCCAATGCCGCACAGAGATGGAAAGCGTTTTAACGTCCGAGCAGAAGGCCAAATGGAGCAATCTTGCGAAAGACAGGAAAGGCGATGTAAAGAATAAGAAAAACGAGCGCGGAGCAAAGAAAGAAGGGTACCACAAGGACCCGATGCAAAACAGCCTTGGCCTGAGCAATGAACAGAGTGATAGAATATTCAAAATAAACAGAGATTATATGGATCAATTCTATCAAAATAGAAATAACGAAAGCAAAATCAAGGAATTACGCGCAAAACAGATTGGCGAAATTCAGAATGTTTTAACGCCTGAACAAAGAGCCAAATGGGATGAAATGAAAAAGAATCGTCAAAAAAAGGGCGATAAGAAAAAGTAAAACTAAAAACACGACGGCCTGCCTGGCCGTCGTGTTAAATTGCTTTCAAGGTGATTGACATGAAAAGTAAAACAGTAATAATTATTCTATCTTCAATAATCATAATTCAGATTATCGGCGGAATATTTATATTAAACAGGGAAAGAAAGTTAACCAGAAATTTGATGCTTTCGCCGTTTGGAATTATGCACGATGACAGGTTTGATATGGCTGACGGCAACCATCCTTTTAAAAAGTGGAATAAATTCGGCGGAATGTTTTCCGAGCCTGAATTTATGGAAGAGAAACTTTTGATGGATCAGTCTCAAATCGAAAAGATTGCGGAACTGAATAAAAAATTTGATGCTGAATTTTCTTCTTACATTAATGTTATCAAACCGGAAAGAGAAAAATTGAAGAAAATGCTGAAAAACGAAGGCGATATTGATTTCGACGCAGTTGAGCAACAATTAAAAAAGATGGAAAATATCAATGTAGAGATCAATCTGCTTAGAATAAAACAGGGCAGTGAAATATCAAAGATGTTAACCCCCGAACAGATGAAAAGGCTTCGAGGCGAAAGAAAGATGTTTTTTGACAAGATGCAGGAACGGCGTGGAAAGACAAAATGAATGAAAGGGAATTTGCGGAGCTTGTTAAAAATACAAAAAAAACGGTTCTCTTTGCTATTGGGAAAAATATGGCGTCAAGATTTTACCATGCAATTGATGATGTAGCGCAGGAAACATATATACGCGCATACAGGGCGCTTGAAAAGAATACCTTTAAAGGCGACTCTTCCATTGAAACCTGGCTTTATACGATTGCAAGGAATGAATCTATCAGAATGAACAAAAAACTTTTAAGGGAAGAGGAGAAAACAAAAAAATCTTTAACAGTCTTTGATAAGATGAATGATTCACCGGATTCTGAGGATGCAGAATATTTGCAGGAACATATATCGCTTCTTCCCGAAAAGTACAAGGATGTTCTTGTCCTGTCGTCTAAAGGATTTAATATAAGTGATATTTCTCAGGAACTTGGCATACCATCGGGGACGGTCAAGTCAAGAACGGCAAGAGGCAAAAAGATGATTTTGGAAAGTATCAGGAGAGATGGCCATGAAAAACAATGAAATTATGGAAAGAGAAATACAGTCAAGAATAGATAGCGATTCATGGGATATGCATATTTCAAAAAAAGTTATTAATGCAATAAGCAAAGAAAATGAAAAGTCTATTAAGATATGGAAAATTGGCTCATTAGCGACGGCTGCCGTTTCGTTAATAATCTCTATTGCTGCATTACAGGCAACTGTATTTAACAGCGTATTGTATACTGAAACAGATTCTTTGTATAGCTACGAGTATGATAAAGATGAGGGCAATCTCTTTAATGATATGATTGCAGATGACATTGAATTTGCAATAAATGAAATATATCCGATGAGATAAAAAGATTTCTTTAAAATTGCCGGTATGGAAATGATGTAATGTTTCGGGAAAAATTTATGAATTATTGAAGAAGGGAATCCCGATCTGTTATGATTTCAAATTTTTTTGAATTTTTTCTTGACATAATAGAATTGAAGTTCAATATATACCAATCGGTCGGTATGCAAGAGCAAATATAATGAACAGCAAATCAATATAAGACATTTTTTTGTCTATATAAATAAACAGGCTTTTAAATCGGCCTATCTGATATTAATGTATTGACAATGGCTGTGTTGATTTTTTTGTACAATGATGAATGAAGATATATTATATATATCGTAATGTTTTATTTTATTGTTTTTGAAATTGTTTTTTAAATGGAT
>WRNK01000236.1 GCA_009776675.1 Methanimicrococcus sp. | reverse complement strand
TTGAACTTGAAAATTTGAACTTTGAACAATAAATGGCAAAACGGGATTACTACGAGGTACTGGAAGTTAGCAAAACAGCTACGCTCGACGAAATAAAAAAGGCTTATCGCCAAAAAGCGATTCAATATCACCCGGATAAAAACCCCGGTGACAAACAGGCGGAAGAAAAATTTAAAGAAGCGGCCGAAGCCTATGGTGTGTTAAGCGACGAACAGAAACGCAGCGCTTACGACCGTTTCGGACATGCGGGGCTTAGCGGCTCTTCTCAAGGCGGATATGGCGGAGGCATGTCGATGGAAGATATCTTCTCGCAGTTCGGCGATCTTTTCGGCGGGCATTTTGGCGGGTTCAGCAGTTTTGGAGGGTTTGGCAGCAGCTTTGGCTCTTCGCGGGGACGGCCTGTGCAACGCGGTTCGGATTTGCGTGTCAAAGTGAAAATGTCTTTAAAGGAAATTGCTACCGGTGTAGAGAAAAAGATCAAAGTTAAAAAGTACGTGCCATGCGCCAAATGTCAAGGAAGCGGCGCTGAAGGAGGTGAAAAATCGATTGCATCCTGTCCGACCTGCAAAGGCGTTGGCACTGTCATTCGAACTGCCAATACGATTCTGGGACAAATGCAAACACGGTCTTCCTGTCCGTCATGTGGAGGTTCGGGACAAACGATTACGAAAAAATGCACCTCCTGTTATGGCGAAGGAATCGTCAGTGCAGAAGATGTGATTTCTTTTCATATTCCTGGAGGAGTAGCGGAGGGCATGCAACTGTCTTTGAACGGCAAAGGAAATGCTGCCCGGCGAGGAGGAATCAATGGGGATTTATTGATTGTCATTGATGAAGAAAAACACCCCGAATTGATTCGGGATGAAAATGATTTGATATATAACCTGTTGTTGACGGTTCCGCAAGCCATGCTGGGCGATTCGATTGAAGTGCCTACCATTGACGGCAAAGCGAAAGTGAAAATCGAACCGGGCACACAACCCGGGAAAGTGCTTCGCTTGCGAAACAAAGGCCTTCCTTCACTAAACAGTTACGGTACAGGTGACTTGCTTGTCAATATCAGTGTTTATATACCTGAAAAACTCACTGCGTCAGAAAAAGAAAAAATGAATGAGTTGGCCAAATCAGCCAATTTTCAACCCACCCAATCCATGAAAGAAAAGATTTTCGATAAATTCAGGGATTTGTTGGATTAATAAAATTTTTCTGTTTTCATTTTGAGGTTTATGTCAAAATAAATCAATACTTTTGTACGGAAAATCAAAAAGCGATATCAATGAAGTTAACAAAACAGATCAAACGAGCGCTTGTCTCTGTTTATCACAAGGAAGGATTAGACGAAATCATACGAAAGCTTGATAGGGAAGGCGTATGTTTTGTATCAACAGGAGGTACCCGGACCTTTATCGAATCATTAGGCATAGAATGCGAGGCGGTCGAGGATTTGACAGGATATCCCTCTATACTTGGAGGACGTGTTAAAACGTTACATTCCAAGATATTCGGAGGTATTCTCGCACGCCGTGACCATGAAGAAGACCTGTCGCAAACGGCCGAATACGGGATTCCCGAAATCGACCTCGTTATCGTTGACCTTTATCCTTTTGAAGATACAGTAGCATCCGGAGCAGACGAATCCGCCGTGATTGAAAAAATAGATATCGGCGGCGTCTCTTTGATTCGCGCCGCCGCTAAAAATTATAAAGACGTCATGATTGTCGCTTCGCAAGCGCAGTACAGGCCTTTTACAGAATTACTCGACGAAAAAGGAGCCGAATCGAGCATTGAAGAAAGAAGATGGTTTGCAAAGGAAGCGTATGCAGTCACATCTGCTTATGATACAGCGATATTTAATTATTTTGATCAGGAAGATCATACGGCATTCAGGGTAGCCGTCAACGAGGCCAAAATGATGAGATACGGAGAAAACCCGCATCAACAGGGATTCTTTTACGGAAAATTTGAAGAACTGTTCGATCATTTGCACGGGAAAGAACTGTCGTACAATAACCTGTTGGATGTGGATTCCGCCATTACGTTAATCGATGAATTTGATGAATTAACATTTGCTGTCATCAAACACAATAATGCATGCGGCGCCGCCTCGCGTCCAACTGTTTTGGAAGCATGGAACGCCGCTTTGGCCGGCGACCCTGTTTCGGCGTATGGAGGCATTTTGGTGACAAATGAAGTAATCGATAAAGAAGCAGCGCAGGAGATTGATAAAATATTCTTTGAGATAATCATTGCACCCGATTATATGACAGATGCATTGGACATTTTAAAACAAAAAAAGAATCGCATCATCTTATTACGGAAAAAAACCGGTATGCCGGTTCTTCAATTCCGTTCGTTGTTGAACGGCGTTTTGATTCAGGACAAAGATGTAAGTATTCAGACGGTTTACGATTTGAAACAGATGACGCAAAGGAAACCTTCCGACCGGGAAACCGAAGATTTATTGTTTGCCAATAAAATGGTCAAACACAGCAAGTCGAATGCGATCACACTGGTCAAAAACAAACAGCTTTGCGGAAGCGGCATCGGCC
>WRNK01000235.1 GCA_009776675.1 Methanimicrococcus sp. | reverse complement strand
TTTATAAAACCTGCCGTTATAACAAATTGCTTCATCACGGACTTTCCGATTCGAAAAACTTTTGACTTTCATAAAAAGGAAAGCCAAACAATTCAAGTTGAAATTTACCGAATTGACACGTCATCGGACAGCAGGTCTTAATTATCATTATTTAGTTACTGCAATTAATACAGTTTATGTAATGTTTTATACTTTGCAGTTATTTTTATCAATGTTTAATGTCTATCACATAAGTCGATAAGAAAATCAAATCCGCCGAAATGAATTAAAAAATAAGACGCGGCAAATATGTAATATTTTTAAAATCACAATAACCAATTCAGAAGGAATCCATCTATGAGCAGAGTTCAGAAAAAACCGATTCGTAGAAAATTAAAAGATGTTTCTGCCAAAGCAGAAGAACAAAGAGATATGCCGGAGCAGACTGTGGAAGTTGAAGTAAAACATGAATCGGTTGCTGTAACTGAAAGGGCTTCAAAAATTCCAAGAAAGCCCAGACCGGAAATTACCGTAAATCCCGATATTGAAAAACACATTAAAAAAGAATTGCCGCCGCGCGAAGAAAGAACACGCGAGGAAAGACCCGCTTTTCGTGAAGAAAGAACACGCGAGGAAAGACCTGCTTTTCGTGAAGAAAGAACACGCGAGGAAAGACCCGCTTTTCGTGAAGAAAGAACGCGCGAGGAAAGACCCGCTTTTCGTGAAGAAAGAACACGCGAGGAAAGACCCGCTTTTCGTGAAGAAAGAACGCGTGACGGAAGACCTGCTTTTCGTGAAGACAGATTCCCGGCTCATACAGAATTTGAAAACGGCCGCAAAGAAGGCAGCGGCAAATTTGAAAAACGTGACCGCAGCGGCAAATTCGGAAAAGATCGCCGTGATGTAAAAGGCGGTAAAAAATTTGAAAAGAAAAAGCGTCCTGAAAAAATGGTCTTTGAAAAGACAAAACAATTCGTTTTTCCGGGAGAAGCCGTCGGTGTCATCGAAGAATACAAACCCGGTTTTGGAACCATCAATGATGACGGAACCATCCGCGCAACTGTTCCGGGTGTCGTCGGCACCAATAATGAGCACCGCATTATCACAGTGATTCCAAAAGCAAAAACACCCAACGTCATTACTGAAGGTGACATTGTCATCGCCTCCATCACAGATATCCGTGAATCCAATGCCCGTGTTGAAATTGTCGCCGCCGAAAAAAGCCTTGATGAAGAAATTGTCAATAACGGCAACGCTGAAATTTATATTTCCAACATTAAAGACGGATATGCAAAAACTGTTTCAGATGAGTTTTGTATTAATGATATTGTCCGTGCCAAAGTTATTGACAGCAGCAAAATCGGTTTATCCACCGTTGACAGTCATCTGGGTGTCCTCAAAGCCTACTGTACCAAATGTAAAACCAATTTGGTCAGAAATGAAAACATTTTAATATGTCCCCACTGCGGCAACAGAGAACACCGCAAATTGGCTGAGGGATACGGCAAAGGCATTGCCAGCTCAATATAAAGATACAATGATTCGATTCAAATAACCTAAATGAGAAATGATTATGGAAATTACAATATTATCACAGGGAAAAGACGAAATGGAAATTCTCGTCAAAGGGGAAACACACACCCTCATGAATATTATCAAAGCCGCCCTTATTGAAGATCCGCGTGTTGAAACCGCTTTTTATGATGTCAAAAGATTATCAAACTCCGTTGAAAGACAGCCGGTTCTCTACATGAAAACAATGCCGGGCGAAAAGCCGCTTGCCATTTTAAAAGATGTCACCGACAAAATTGTTAAAATGTGTGATGATTTTTCTGATGCGTTTGCGAAAGCTGCCCGACAAAAATAAATCAATACTTTGATTCTTTTTTGTTTAATTTTTGCAGCCATATTTTACGGCCAAATTTGTACAAACAAATTTGGACAACATTTTTTTTGTAACAAAATTTTTCCAAAAACCTTCAAGAAGTAATTCATATGCCTCTAAACAGCAATTCTCTACAAATGTTTCAACACATCAAGCGCGATGTACGTGATTTTATCAACATTGATCCGCTTCAAACCGCAGGAAAATTAACACAAGCCGCCCGAGAGGCGCTTTTGGAATGGGGTGATGGGTATTCCGTTTGTGATTATTGTAACGGCGTTTTGGACATGATTAAAAAGCCGCCGATAGAAGAATTTGTTCACAAAGCTTTGCCTGAATTTTTGGGCGTCAGTGAAGCGCGTGTGATGAACGGTGCGCGTGAATCTAAATTTGCGGTCATGAATCACTTGGCAAAAGAAGCCGAAGGCGAGAATTATGTGGTGATGGATGCTTGGGCACACTATTCCAGTAAAGTGGCTGCCGAATGTGCCGGACTTGATGTTGTTTTTACAAAAAAGCCGGAAAAACAAATTGAGCCGGAAGATTTTAAGGAAGCCATAGAAGCCGGCATTCAGCAAAAAGGGAAAAAACCGCTTTTGACAATGCTGACATATCCTGACGGCAATTACGGAAATCTGGCCGATGTGAAAAAGATTGCTCAAATTTCTCATGAATATGAGATTCCG
>WRNK01000234.1 GCA_009776675.1 Methanimicrococcus sp. | reverse complement strand
GTCTCCGTTTTTATGTTTTTTTTTGTGATTGTCTCCGTTTTTATGTTTTTTTTTTGTGATTGTCTCCGTTTTTATGTTTTATTTTTGTGATTGTCTCCGTTTTTATGTTTTGTTTTTGTGATTGTCTCCGTTTTTATGTTTTGCTTTTGTGATTGTCCCTGTTTTTATGTTTTGTTTTTGTGATTGTCCCTGTTTTTATGTTTTGTTTTTGTGATTGTCCCTGTTTTTATGTTTTGTTTTGGCGATTGTCCTCGTTTTTATGTTTTTTTTGAAAAAGCGGATTCGTATTTTTCATTTAATTTTTATGGGTGTGAATCCGTTCGATTCAGTCGCCTTGGGGCGACTGATCGAACGGGTGGTTGATTCGGGTTTCGTGGTGCAAAAAAAAAAAATCGAAACATCATTTTTATGCCACATCGATAAAAATGGGGGTACCGCTTCCCAAAATCATCAAAATGCTTTGGGGAAAAATGTACCCCGTCTTTTAATCGCTTCAATAAAATGATGTTTCGATTTAAAACAAAATCAAAATCAACATCTGAAAACCATTTTTCAAAAAAACCAAAAAACTTTAGATGAACACATTATTATTTTCGCGTTCTCATCATGATTTTTTTTATTTCAACAAGTTATACAGATTCTTTTTTTGTTTTCCTTTTTTGTATCCATTCTTTAATATCCACTTGGACAAAAATGACGCTCATAAAAACAATGGCTGCTCCAACAATTTGAATCAAAAAAAGTTTTTCTCCGGCAAAGACGGAGGCAAAAAATGCGGCAAAGACGGGCTCTAGTGCAAAAATGAGTCCGACATGTGCCGGCGTCGTGTATTTTTGAGCGACAACTTGGGAGATAAAACCAAAGGCGCTGCAAAGAATGCCGAGGAATAAAACAGAGATCCAAGCGTCTGTCGTTGTCGGCAAATGCGGTGTTTCAAATATTATGGAAAAAAACAGCGCGTAAAGTGCTGTAAATCCGAGTTGGGAAATTCCAAGGTTGAGGGTGTCCATTCCTTTTGTATCATTCAATCGCTTTGTAATGATTATATGGGAGGCGTAAGTGGAAGCTGCCACCAGGCAAACCAAATCCCCGAGACCGACGCCGGCTGCGCTATTAAGTGTCAGCAGCGCAATTCCTATGACGGCGGACAAACAGGCAGCGATGATTTTCTTTTCCGGAAATTTCCGAAAAAAAATGGCGGATAAAATTGGTACAAAAAGAACGGTCATGCTTCCCAAAAAGCCGGCGTTTGAAATCGTTGTGAATTGAATGCCATAATTCAAACCAAAAATTGCCAAAAAAAGGAAGAAACCAAGGATTGCACCGCCTTTAATTGTTTTCTTATTTATTTTTGAAAAATGCCGGGGAAATATCAGGACAGCAGCAATAAAGCCGATGCCGAATCGAAGAACGATAAAATTAAAAACGGGGAGGGTGTGCAGTCCCTGTTTTGTAAATAAATAAGACATGCCCCAAAAAAAGACAACCAAAAACATCAGCATGTTTGCTTTTTTAAGCGGCGATAGGGTCATGTGGAATGAATCTCTTCTATGCTTTTAAACATTTCTGTTTTCATTCTTGTTATTCATTTTTATTCATTTTTAATCGTTTTTATTCATAACATTATTTTTGGTACAATACCAAAAAAACACCCCGATTTTTTCCAAAAAGGAAAACATTTATTTATTAAAACACCCTTTTCATCCATATGCCAGACAATAATTTAAAGCTTTATCAGCCGACAGGTTTAGAGTTGAGTCCACGCAAAGTTTCTTATTTAAAATATCTTTTAGAGCGAAAAGAAACGGTTCGCACATCTGAGATTTCGGAAGTTTTTGATGTCGATCCGTCAACTGTGACAAAACTCATTGCTGAATTATCGGCAGACGGCTACTTGGATCATGCCCCCTATCGAGGTGTTCGCTTGACAGACAAAGGCAAAGAATATGCTGAATTTTGTATCAAACGCCATCAAATTCTTTGTTTGGTTTTTTCCCACTACGGATTGCCGCCGAAAACATCATGCACCGAAGTCTCCCGATTTGAATCTTTTGTTTCAAAGGAGGCAATTGATATGATTTATTGTGCAATGGGACATCCAACAATGTCATCTTGTGTCACTGCCGGCGAGATAAAACAAAATAATACCGATCCGTGTACCCACAATCGACTGCAAAAACTCTAATTTCTAAATTTTGGTACCTTACCAAAAAAATGGAAGATATGCCAATTTATCCCCAAAAATTCAACTGAGGTCTTAAATGAACAAAAAAATCGTATATGTTTTAATTTTTGCTGTATTCGCTGCCGCCATTTTATTTTCAGGCTGTTTGGATTTTGACCATGATCACGACCACGATGATGATCATGATGATGATCATGACCACGACGGTCACGATCACGACCATGACGATGACCCCGATGCCATAATACTTCAGCCTTTAACCGATGCACAGCTTCGGCAGATAGACGCCGGCGAAAGAATACTTGTTGCGGCAAGTGTTGCTCCTCAAACCGAGTTTATTGAAAAAGTCGGTGGCGACCGCGTCGTTGCAATATCCATGATTCCA
>WRNK01000233.1 GCA_009776675.1 Methanimicrococcus sp. | reverse complement strand
GGCAGTATGGAAGTCGGACGCAGCTGTTACCTTTTATCCACACCGGAATCTAAAATCATGATTGATTGCGGTGTCAACTTTGGCTCTGATGATAAAACGCCTTATTTATACGTTCCTGAAGTCAGCCATTTTAATGAACTGGACGCCATTGTCATTACACATGCGCACATGGACCACCAAGGTCTTGTGCCGCTTCTTTTCAAATACGGATATGAAGGTCCGGTCTACTGTACCCCGCCGACGCGTGATATGACTGTCCTTCTTCAATTAGATTATATTGATGTTGCCGGAAAAGAAGGAAAGAAAGTGCCTTATGATTCTGCAACAATTCAAAAAGAATTGCTTCACATGATGCCGCTGGATTATGAAGAAGTGACAGACATTGCACCCGACATCAAATTAACATTTCACAATGCAGGGCATATTATCGGCTCTGCCGTTTCGCACTTCCATATCGGTGATGGCCTTCATAATATCGTTTTTACGGGAGACTACAAGTATGAAAAAACGCGCTTGTTTGATCCGGCTGTCAACAGATTCCCGCGTGTCGAAACAGTCATTACGGAGGCCACATACGGCAACAACAATGGCTTTCAGACATCTCTCAAAGATGCTGAGAAAAACCTTCAAAAAATTATCCGCGACACGGTCAAAGGCGGCGGCGCCGTCTTAATTCCGGCATTTGCTGTCGGCAGAAGCCAAGAAGTTATGATTGTGGTTGAAGAAGCCATTCGCAAGGGATTTATTCCAAACGTACCGGTTTACTTAGACGGAATGATTTGGGAAGCCACAGCGATTCACGCCACACATCCCGAATATCTAAACAGCGAATTAAAAAAGCAAATTTTCCAAAAGGGGCAAAATCCCTTCTTATCCGAATCTTTTCGTCAAGTGGACTCCAAAGAAATGCGTGACAAGATACTTGAAGAACCTCATCCATGTGTGATTATTGCCACATCCGGCATGATGACGGGCGGTCCGGTTATGAATTATTTCTATAAATTAGCGCCTGATGAACGCAATACGCTTGTCTTTGTCGGATATCAAGCGGACGGAACGATCGGTCGCCGTATCCAAAAAGGATGGAAAGAAATTCCTGTCGGCAACAACCATACGATCAAAATCAATATGAATGTTGAAACGATTGACGGCTTTTCCGGTCACTCCGATGTCAAGCAGCTGAATGAATATATCCGAAAAATGCAGCCAAAGCCGGAACACGTCTTTACGGTTCATGGTGATGAAAAATCATGCATCGAGTTTGCAGACTCCATCAAAAAGAAAGTTCATATCGACGCCAAGCCGCTGATTAACTTAGAAACATTCCGCATATTATAAGGGATGTCAATGGCGAAAACAGACGATATCGAAACAGACGAAAGCGGTTCATACAGCCGTTTTTTGGCAAACGGATGCCTATGCTGCAAAGAGGGCGCCAAAATGGTTCTTTTTGTCACGGGAAATTGTCTGCGAGACTGCTTTTTCTGCCCGCTTTCTGATGAACGCAAAAATAAAGATGTTGTCTTTGCCAATGAACAGATGATTCTTTCAGATGCCGATATTTTAAAACAGGCGCATGAAATGAACGCCAAAGGAACGGGCATTACCGGCGGCGAACCTCTTTTAGAATATGACCGAGTGATTCATTACATTACTTTGCTCAAAAAAGAATTTGGGAAAAGTCATCATATTCATTTGTACACTTCAATGGCGCCGACCGATTCCACTCTTCAAGGTTTGGCGGCTGCCGGACTTGATGAAATTCGATTCCATCCGCCGCATGACGCATGGAACAAATTGGAAGGATCAGAATACGAAACATCTCTTCTTGCCGCTTAGAAATACGGCATTTGCGCCGGACTTGAAATTCCGGCAATAGACGGCGCGAAAGAAGTTGCCGCTTTTGCAAAAAAAAGGGACTGTTTTTTAAATTTAAATGAACTGGAATTTTCAGAAACAAATACAAGCGCTCTTTTAAAGAAAGGGTATGTTTTATCGGACGATGAGTCCAATACTGTACTTGGCTCTGCGGAGATTGCAAAAAAAGCGTTTGACGTCGGTGGGAAAGTCAATTTTTGTTCTTCGCGGTACAAAGACGCTGTTCAATTGCGCCTTCGATTTTTAAGAACCGCACAGCAAAATGCACGGGCGTTTGATGAAATTACAACTGACGGAACAATCGTTTACGGCAAAATCAAAATTGAAAACAAACATCTTTCATTGTTCGTTTCATTTTTGGAACAAATGGATTTGCCAAAAGACGCTTATGCCGTTGATGAAGACAAAAATACCATTGAAACAGCATGTGGTATCGCAGAAGAGTTAGCGTCTATCTTTATGGAAGAAAAAACGCAGGATTTTGGAAAAATAAAAATCGAACTCATTGAAAGGTATCCGTTTGAAAACGGGTTTATTGTGGACTGTTTTCCAATATACTGATATAAATAGTTGGCGCATAAAAATTTATAAAGGATAAATTCTATAGAAATGACTTTGTCCATAGTCGCTTTAAAATAAGGAAAGAGAAAGCGGCGATCAAACAAATTATATCTAATCAAAAGATTGTTTTTTGAA
>WRNK01000232.1 GCA_009776675.1 Methanimicrococcus sp. | reverse complement strand
TGGAAACTTTGAATCCCATAATTGCGTGTGTGGATTTGTTGCTTTCCTCGAGCACTTTGTCAACATTCGGAAATTTGTCAAGCGCTCTTTTCAAAGCCAATTTTGTTGCACCATAATTGTATCTGTAGATTTTGTTGTAGTCTTCTGCGTCGGGAGATATGAAAACACTGGCAACAATGACAATCTCGTCTGCATATTTCTTTGGGATAATTCCTTCTTCAACAGCATCAGCGACAGCTTTTGCAACGGCAGATTGAGCCGGACCGAAGATTTTTGCGGTATCTGCGCCCTTTTTTAACGTTACTTTCGGGACAATTAAAGTCGATGGTTTTGTCGGCAAATTCGGGCGAATGACGGATAAGAGTGGTGTGTGCCCGGCAGAAAGTTGGGTCAAACCGGTTGCAAAGGCTTGACCGACGGGACCGTTTTTGGCACCAATCATTAAGTCGACGTGTGCAAGTTCTGCACCCGCTCCGATAAGGGCTTCCCCAATTTCAAAATAAGGTAATTCTGTCTCTTTTGGCATTTATTATATCTCCGATCAAAGATTTTGAAGAATGGCTTTTAAAAAATGGTTTTGAAGAATGGTATTTAAAGAATGGTATTTTAAAAAATGACATTTTGAAGAAATGACATTTTAAAAAATGGGACAAAAAATAGAAGATTTCAAACATAAATAATCTTTACGATCTTCTCATTTTTCAAATTTTTATTCCGGCAATTGGCAAACTTGAGAAATCGCACGATAATGATGGAACAGATCGTTTCCCCAATGAATTGCGCTTTTACATTCGCTCACAAGATCGTGATTAAAGAAGCGCCCGTTTTCCATGAAAAGAGATAAAGCGACGAATTTGTCTGTAATTGTGCAAGATGCTAATTTCATATCGGGGCAAATAAAGAATCGAACATTTTTCAGTCTCATGTATCTGTAATAGATTTCAGGGAATTCATTTTCCAATCGATCAATGACATTTTTGGTTAATACAAATGAGACGCCGATGTCTTTTTCGGCAATTTTGACATAATCGGTAATGTAATCCTTTCGAAAAACAGATGAAATTTCAATTAATGATTCTGCACTTTTTAATTTTTGGCGAACGACAGTTGTTCTGTCAAAAATACATTCTTTTTCGGGGAAATTCAATTGGATATTTTTTAAATCTCCGATACGGTTGAGAAGATGTGCCGGAATTGCGGAAAAATCGACATCTATCCAATATGACGGTTCTTTATCCAGGACAGAAAACATTTCCAAAATGCTTTTCATGTCTTGAACGGCATATTTTCCAAACGGAGTGAGGGAAAAGCCTTCTTCCTCTTCTTGAACCAGATGATTTCGAATCAAAATTCGAATTTGAACCATCAGAGGGCTTGATTTGGAAACCAATTTTTCTTTGATTTCGTCGATTGTTTTGGGTCCGTTTAATAAAAAAAGCAGAATCTGTTTTCTTTTTTCGGAGAGAAAAAGAATATCTGTCATGGATTCGTCTTTCATTTTTTATGCCTCTTAAATAAACATTTTTCTCTGGGACAGATTTTTCAAATATTCAAACAATTCGTTGCCCCATTGAATCGCACTTGGTGTTTTGCTTGTCAAAAACTCATAATCAAGGTTTCCGGTGACGGAATATAAGACTAAAAACAATACTTTATCCGTTACAGTAACGCCCGCAATTCGAATTTCTTCCGGAAGAATATACAGTTCTGCATTTTTCTGTTTCAAAATCTGATTAATTTCGCTTTTGTAGTCATTGGCTTTATTCAATATGTTTTCATTGGTAATAATTGTCACCGGGATATCTTTCATCACGCAGTCATAATAAACAGGAACATATTCCGGTGTATAATATGTAATGAGTGTCTTGATCGATTCCGCATTTTGAATGTTTTCATTGATGATCGGACTGGGTTTGTAATTAACAGAATGCAGATCCAATTTAACAACTTCAAAATCCCCGATGTCACGTATCTTTTTTATCAATTTTTCCGGAATTTCACTGATGTCGTGTTCGTTCCAAAAAGCAGTATTTTTTTCAAAGACTTGCAGATTTTTGATGAATGGCCCCGTCTTTTCAACAATAACCTCACCGAGCCGGGTCAACTGATAAATGCCGCCGTTTTGGATAATTAATTTCTGGTCAATTAAAATTTTTATTTGCGGCAGGATAGAAACAGACGTCTCGTTTAATTTGGACCGTATCATTTCAATCGTCATCGGCCCTTTTTCAAACAGCAGAATCAAAACAGATTTCCGTTTTTCAGAAAAAAACACGGTTTCAATGAAAGAATTCATAAACCATATCCCTCCATTTTTGATCGATTCATATATTCAGCCCTTTTACTTTTAAACAGTTCTATTTGAATGCAACTTTGTTTTTACAGTCCTGCTTTTAAGAAGTTCTACCGTTTTAATCGGTTCTACTTTAAAATCTTATTTAAAATTCTACTTTAAAGTTTTATGCAGTATTAAGTAGTCCTGCATTTAAAAAGTTCTACCTTTTAATCAGTTTTACCTTTAAGCTGTTCTGTATTATAATATTAATTATCGATTATTAACACATTTATTGCATT
>WRNK01000231.1 GCA_009776675.1 Methanimicrococcus sp. | reverse complement strand
TCAGATAATAATATTAGATTAGCATTATTAAATAATATAAAATTATATTATAAAATGTAAAAGAAGATATAATTTCAGAAATATTGAAATATCTCAAAGAATTAGATTTAAAATAAAAAATTAAATACAAAAAAACAAAATCAGAAAAATAAAAAAATCAAAGATTCAGAAGTTAATCTGAATCAATGCTTTTGTTTAGCCAAGGCATCTTTGCGCGGATTTCCTTGCCGATGATTTCAAGTTCAAGTTCTTTTTCATAGCGTTCCATGGCTTTTAAAACGGGGTGGTTGACCATTCCTTCTAAAATGAATTCTTTGGCAAATTCGCCGTTTTGGATACGGGCGAGGGCTTCATACATAGCTTCACGAGATTCTTCGTTGATGACTTTGGGACCAACGGTCATGCCGCCGTATTCAGCGGTGTTTGAAACGGAGTGCCACATGCGCTCAAGTCCGCCTTCGTGGATCAGATCGACAATGAGCTTGACTTCGTGAACGGTTTCAAAGTAAGCCATTTCAGGCTGATATCCGGCTTCAACCAGAACATCAAAAGCTTCTTTCATAAGGCAGGTCACGCCGCCGCAGAGATCAACTTGTTCGCCAAACAAATCGGTTTCCGTCTCTTCCTGAAACGTGGTTTCATAAACGCCGGCGCGTGTACAGCCAATACCTTTGGCATAAGCCAAACCAAGCTCCATGGCTTTGCCGCTGGCGTCTTGATAAATCGCAACAAGACCGGGAACGCCGATACCTTCAGAATAAGTTCTTCTGACAATGTGACCGGGGCTTTTTGGGGCGACCAAAAAAACATCCATGTCTTTTCGCGGGACAATTTGGTTGTAATGAATGTTAAAACCGTGTGAAAAACACAAGGCGGTTCCTTTTTTCATGTTCGGCTCAATTTCAGAAGCGTAAAGCTTGGACTGAGTTTCGTCAGGAACTAAAATTTGAACGATATCGGCAGACTTCACAGCAGCCGCAACTTCCATAACTAACATTCCGTCCGCTTCAGCTTTTGCCCAGCTTTTGCCGCCTTTTTTCAAACCGACAACAACATTTAAGCCGGTGTCTTTTAAATTCAAAGCCTGGGCATGACCTTGGCTGCCGTAGCCGATAACTGCAATTGTTTTGCCTTTCAAGACATTCAAATCTGCATCTTTGTCGTAATACATTTGTGCCATTTCAGATACTTCCGTGGGAAATTAATGAATAATGAATTAATGAATAATGAAAAATTTTTAATTATTTGATTTTTGCTGTTTGTTACTTTTCCTTTACAGTGTCCTTTGAACCGCGCAAAAGTCCGATTTTGCCGGTACGCGCCAGTTCTTTAATGCCAAACGGACGAAGCAGTTTTTCAAGCGCATCAATTTTATCGCCGGCGCCCGCAAGCTCGATAATCATCGTGCCGGAACCGACGTCAACGACTTTGGCGCGGAAAATTTCAACGATGTGCAAAATTTCGGTGCGTGTTTCCTTGCCGGCAGCGACTTTAATCAATGCCAGTTCACGCTCAACGTGTTCTTCTTTGCTTAAATTCGTCACCTTAATGACTTCAATTAATTTGTAAAGCTGCTTAATCACCTGCTCAATGATAGAATCACTGCCACAAATAACGATTGTCATTCTGGAAACTTCAGGATCTTCTGTCGGACCGACAGCCAAACTTTCAATGTTGTAGCCGCGCCTGGCAAAAAGTGCGGCAACACGCGTCAAAACACCATAATGGTTTTCAACCAATACGGAAAGGGTGTGATATTTTGTATCCATTTACATGCCCCCGCTTTTTCTTTCATCAAGGATTTCGTTAATCGACGCCCCTGCCGGAACCATCGGATAAACATTTTCTTCGCGGTCAACACGCACATCAATCACAGTCGGTCTGCCGGATTTAATGGCGGTTTGAACGGCTTCTTTTAATTCGGATTTCTTCTCAACCAAAATACCAAGAGCCCCGTAGGCTTCGGCTAATTTGACGAAGTTAACACTGTTTTCGATGTTGGTGTGAGAATATTTGTGATCATAAAACAAATCCTGCCACTGGCGAACCATTCCCAAATAACCGTTGTTTAAAATAACGGAAATCACGGGGATGTCATTTAAAACAAGCGTTGCTAACTCTTGAGAGTTCATTTGGAAAGATCCGTCACCTGCGACATCAAAGACAAGCTGGTCAGGACAGCCGACCTTGGCGCCCATCGCTGCCGGAAGACCAAAGCCCATCGTTCCAAGACCGCCGGATGAGACGAGTTTTCGAGGAGATTTGAATTTGAAATATTGAGCTGTCCACATCTGATGCTGACCAACTTCCGTTGCAATAATTGCATCCGGCGCAATTTTGCACAGCGTTTCAATCACAAACTGAGGCTTAATGGTGGATTTGCTGTCCGTATAAGTCAGCGGATATTCCTTTTTCCATTGATTGACACGTTTAATCCACTCAGCCGTTTTTCCGGCAGCCGCTTTTTCCGATACGGACTTAATCAGCTCGGTAAGAATGTTTTTTGCATCGCCGACAATCGGAATGTCAATCGCAACATTTTTTGAAATTTCAGCCGGATCAATATCAATATGGATTTTTTTAGCACCGGCTGCAAATGATGAAATTTTGCTGGTCACT
>WRNK01000230.1 GCA_009776675.1 Methanimicrococcus sp. | reverse complement strand
TGATGTTCCCGGTCTTGTCAAAGGTGCCGCCTCCGGTCGCGGACGCGGCAAAGAAGTGATGGCCGTTATTCGCAGTTCTGATCTTGTCTTGTTCCTATTGGATGTTTTTCAACCTCTTCACTTGCCGGTTTTAAGAGACGAATTATACGAAGCCGGCATTCGCATTGATCAGGAACCGCCGGATGTCGTCATCAAAAAAACAGATCGTGGAGGCGTTCGCATCAGTTCGACGGTTGAATTGGATTTGGACGATGACACCATCAAATCCATTTTAGATGAATACAAAATTCACAATGCAACGGTCTTATTCAGAGATAATGTAACGATGGACCAATTTATTGATGTTGTCGCTCAAAACCGCAGTTATGTGACATCTATGTGTGTCGTCAACAAAATTGACTTGGCGTTTCCCAAAACACTTGAAGAATGCAAATCGGTTTAGCCGGATGCTGTTTTTATTTCCGCACACAACAGTCAAAATTTAGAGGCATTAAAAGAAGTTCTCTATGACCGCCTCGGATTCATTCGCGTTTATATGAAACCGCAAGGCGAAGCCGCCGATTTAGAAGAGCCCATGATCGTTCTTCGAAATACCAATGTCGGCCAAATATGTGATCGCCTTCATAAGGATTTTCGCCGAAAATTTCGATTTGCATATATTTGGGGTCCTTCTGCAAAACATCCGGGGCAGCGCGTCGGTTTAGAACATAAATTAAAAGATGGAGACATTGTATCTGTCGTCATTCAAAAATAAAACAAATCTATTTATCCCATTTTTTTGTTTATTTTTGTAATTGTGACATTTTATTCTGACAGTTTATTTGACACTTCATCCTTACACATTATTATGAATTATGACACAATATTATGAATGATAACACATTATTATGAATGATGGTGCACATTCTTACATACATTATTTACAGGATTCATCAATATGACACTTTCAAAACCGAGAGGCACCAGGGATTTTCTTCCTGAAGAGATGACTCAGCGCCGAAAAGCAGAAAACATTCTTCGGGGTGTGATTCAAAAATGGGGTTACGGTGAAATCGTCACGCCGACATTTGAAGAATTGGAACTTTTTACCCTAAAATCCGGCGAAGGTGTGATTGGTGAGCTTTACAATTTTACCGACAAAGGCGACCGTGAAATGACACTACGTCCCGAATTGACAGCACCTGTCATGCGCGCTTATGTCAACGAAATGCAGTCTTTTCCAAAGCCTGTCAAACTATTTTATTTTGAAAATTGTTTCCGCTATGAACGCCCCCAAAAAGGGCGCTACAGAGAGTTTTGGCAATTTGGCGCCGAACTCATCGGCAGCAACAAACCGGAGGCTGATGCCGAGGTGATTGCCCTTGCAATGGCACTGATTTCTTCCGTCGGCATTCGCGGTGATTTAAACATCGGCAATTTATCGGTTTTGCGCCACATCCTGAGTCAAATAACAGCAGATTCCGACATTCAAGGTCAAATCATGCGCTACATTGATAAAAAGGAATACGAGTCATTAGACGCCTATTTAGCAGAATTGAAAGTCTCGCCTGATTTGACAGACAAAATTCATCAAATCATTTCTCTTTCGGGAAAAGACGGATTTGATGCTGTTCAAAAAGCACGCTCCGTCGTTGGCAATTTGCCGGAATTAGACGCTTTTGAAAAAACGCTTCGCTTGCTTGCCGCTTACAATATCACGGATTATACCATCAATTTCGGTGTTGCCCGCGGTCTTGATTATTATACCGGCATCGTTTTTGAAGTGTACGCCGAGGGCCTTGGTGCACAAAAGCAAATCTGCGGCGGCGGTTCTTACAAACTCATCTCCCTTTTCGGCGGCGGCGATGTCGTCTCAACCGGCTTTGGTCTCGGATTTGACAGAATCATGGAAATTTGCAGTATTCCGGCAGAAACGAAAAAAACAATCATCCTCGTTTCAAAACCTGAAACACAACTGGAAGGAATCAAAATTGCAGATCGGCTCAGACCGTATGTTTCGGTTCAAACGGATATTATGGGGCGTAATTTCTCAGCGCAGTTGAATTATGCAAACACCGTCAACGCAGATTACGTTTTGATCGTCGGCGAAAAAGAGTTGGAGTCCGATCTTTTTGCATTAAAAGACATGAAAACCGGTGTTCAGGAATCAGTAGGGTTGGAAGAGTTGATTTCCAGGTTTAGACGAAATTGATTTTCGTTTACAAAAAACTGCTTTGATCATTATTTTTCCAAAAACTTTTTTGAGTTTCTTTTTTCTAAAAACGATCTTTTTCATATTTGAAATGTCATCGCACATCGACAATTTCATTTAATTCTATTACCCCATAAAAAAAAGAAACACTAAACGGCGTTTTAAAACGAAAAAAACAAAAAAAATTAAAAAAAGGATGTGATCAGAATTGTCTGGTCAACATCACTTCTGCGGTTTCCGGCTTGTAAGTCCAGTCCATCGGCAGAACTTTTGTGCTGTGGTAGTATTTCACAAGTCTTCTGATTTTGGATTCCGTCAATTGAAGGGATCTCTTGTTGTGAAGGTCGTGTTTGTTGACAGCCAAGTGTTTTCTGAGTTTCAGTGCTTTTATAATTAAGTTTGCAATGTCTTCAGGAATGCGGGGCGCCACATTGT
>WRNK01000229.1 GCA_009776675.1 Methanimicrococcus sp. | reverse complement strand
ATATTTTTTTTTGAAAACGCTCAAATTTTGCTTTCATCCGCTACGCTACTGAAAACAAAATTTGAGGGGGTTTGGATGTTTTTGAGGAAGAGGTTTCAAGGGATCGATTTTGTTTTTGTTTAAAATTTGAAACATCTTTTTCTTGAAGCGATTAAAGAACGGGGTACGTTTTTCCTGACAAGCGTTTGATGATTTGGGGAAAGGGGTACCCCCGTTTTGATTGAAGCGATTTAAAATGATGTTTCGTTTTTGTTCCAATCGTGAAAAACGAATCTGCCGCCGTCTTCAAAGTCAAAAATCTTCTTCAATGATAAAATCTTCTTCAAAGTCAAAAATCCTCTTCAATGATAAAATCTTCTTCAATGTCAAAAATCTTCTTCAAAGTCAAAATCCTTCAACATCAATAAAATCATCTTCATTTGACATATGTCGGCATTTTTGTCTCAGCTTTGTAACGTGGGAATAAAGGCTTTCCACATCTTTAATTTCTTTTTTTGTGTACATAAGAAGCCTCTCCCTATAGGTTTCATCATAAGAGGCTCCTAAGTTTTGAAAATGCCGAATGAATCGGGAGGCTAAAATCCGGCCCTTTCGATCCCAATCGGTTAAAATAATCACTTTCTTTTTTGTCTCTGCAATCTGTTCACAAAATGCGGCTGCCGGCTGATTGGCACAGGGATAAATTTCAGCTGCCACTCCCAAATTTCGAAGGGATAAAGCATCTTTTTTGCCTTCAACAATGATTAAAAAAGAATCGGAGCCATTTTCGTCGGTTCCGATGAGTTCTGTGAGAACCTTTTCAATCTCTTCAAGCGCTTCTTGTTCTCTTCGTGTGACAGATTTAGCCGAATGCGCCGGTTTAGAGAATTTGGATTGTGTTTTCATTTCGTCTCAAAAATTTTTTCAAAAACATTATTAGCAGCTTCAAGGGAAATGCCGTCAATTCGAAGTGTTTTTTTAGAGTTTGTCCACCCGTTTTCCAAAGAAACATAAGCTGACGAGATATTAAAAAGAATCGCAAATTGTTCGATCAGCTGTTCGTTGGCTTTTCCCTTTTGAGCCGCCTCTGACAGCTTCACCTCAATACGCTTTCGCCATTCATTGTAACCGCTTGGAATTTGAACGATTTTTGATCCCGGCGTCACTTCAATATCAATAAATACAGCCGAATCTTTAAAACGCAAAGCATCGGAAAAGGGCATGATTTTTCCTTTTTCTTTTGGATTTTTTTATCCTTTCTTATTCTTAGTCAGTAAAACCTTTTTTCCAAACATTTTTTTTGGAGTATCAACAAAGTTCCAAACGTTTTTTAGAGCATCAGAAAAGTTCCAAACATTTTTTAAAGCATCAGCAAAGTTCCAAACGTTTTTTTAGAACAATAGCAACGCTTCTTTTCCGGTCATTCCTTTTTTGATTCCCTTCTTTTCAGCAGCAGGACTCACATCAACAATTTCCGCCGCCATCATATCGTCAAACGTTTTTACACCTCTGACTTTTGCGGCACAGGAATTCAATTTGTCGGCAGCAGCAATATCTAAAAATCCGCAGGCTAAAAATGAGCCGTTTGTTGCTCGAATCAACAAGAAGGGGGCGGTATCTAAACCGATTGAAAAGCCGTCAAATTCTTTTCCTTCAATTGTCAGTTTTGCTGCGGTCATATTTTCAATTGCCATTTTCATTGCTCCGGTTCCCATCCATTTTCTGTTTTTCCTTTTCATCCTCGGGTTGTCACTTCACAGCCGTTTTCCGTCACAATAACGGTGTGTTCTGCTTGAGACACAAGTCCGCCGGAGACTTCAACAAGGACAGGATAACTGATTAAAATATTTTCTTTTTCCAGCTGGTTGAGGGCAAATTCTATTTTGTCGCTGCCCAACCATCTTTTTGCGAATGGAAGTCCTTTGTATTCTTCAATTTGGGTAAGCACTTTTCGAACTTGAGGGAGTCGCGTGGATTTACGCTGCTTTTGAGAATAAATTTCTTTAATGTGGCCGTTGTCAACATAGCCTTCTCCGTCGGTTGCAAACGGTTCAATTGCAATTGTCTCTCCGGCTCTCAATTCTGCGGTTCCGTGTGTGAACCGGCAATTTGGGACAGACGGTTCGGTGTGCGCCATGTATTGAGAAACGCCGTGTCCCATCAAATTACGGACCGGCTGAAAGCCAAGACCTACAATTGTATCTTCAATAGCCGCACCGATTTCAAACGTATTTGTGCCGGCCTTAATTATATCAATGGCAGCCTTTAAAGCTTCTTCAGAGGCTTTTACCAAAGCGGTTTGTTTTCCCGACAAGTCAATTGTCATAGCGCCGTCAGCAATGTAGCCGTCAATATGAACGCCGACATCCACTTTCACAACATCTTCCCCAAAAATACGGGAATCGTTCAAAACAGCCGTATCGTGAGCCGCCTCCTCGTTAATTGAAATATTCACAGGGAAAGCCGATTTTCCGCCAAGCTCGATAATTCTGTTATCAATAAAACAAGCATAGTCATAAAGCGACATCCCGATTTTAATTTTATCGCGTGCTTCTTCCATAATTTGCTGATGAATTTTACCGGCAGCCCTGTATTTATCATAAATTTCTTCTGTATATGGAATTTTTTGATTTGATTTTACCATCTTTA
>WRNK01000228.1 GCA_009776675.1 Methanimicrococcus sp. | reverse complement strand
ATGATTGACGATTTGATATGACAGGCGATTTGATAATAATGCTTACCTCATAAAGAATATGGTCATCAATTCATATAAAATGTTATAAAGACCGGTTGTAATCATGCTGACAGCGATGGATGCCAACAATAATCCAAACACACGTGTAATGACAAGCATGGCTGTATAGCTGATGTATTTGCTGATTGTTTTTGAGAAGTGAAAGACGGCATAAGTTACCCCAAAAACGATAATAATAGCAATCAAAAGAAGTATTGTGTACCAATAATCGGGACTGCTGCCGGACAAAACGATGACCGTTGAAATGGTTCCCGGACCGCAAAGCAAAGGAATTGCAATTGGGAAAACCCAGAAATCTTTATCTGCCGACGATATTTCTGTTTGAGAGACATTGTTGTTAACTTTTGCTCTCATCATATTAAAGCCGACCGTAAAAAGAAGGATACCGCCGGCGATTCGAATTGAATCGACGCTCACGCCGAAAAGGTTTAAGACAAAAGCGCCGAACATCGCAAAGAAAAGTGCCAAAAAGAGTGCCAACAGCACAGATTTTGTGGCAAATGACTGGCGCATCTTTTCAGGAAAGCCTCTTGTCATTGACAAAAACGTGAACAAGCCGTTTAAAGGGTTAACAATGACAAAAACAGCCGTAAACGCATAAATAAAGAATGCTGCCATTTCTTCTACTGCCATTGTTGTCACCTTGAATCAATCAGAAAATCAATCCATAATTAAAAAAAATTATTTTTTGAACAATAACAGAAGCAGAGATATATAAATATAAAGGATTATTTTCTTAGACAGTTTCTTCCGGACGCTTCAATTTCCAAGAACAGCATCCTCAAAAAAAAGAAAATACAAAACGGATGAGAAAGATATTTATAGTAAGTTTCCTTTTTTTTCGCAGAAGGGCTCGTGGTCTAGACGGTTATGACACCGCCTTTACACGGCGGAGGTCCTGAGTTCGAATCTCAGCGGGCCCATTGTGAATGATAATATTTTAAAATTTCAGCAGCGGAATGTATAAAAACCCAAACATTCTTGTAGTATGAACAAAACACGTTGTACAAAAACGAAATCAATCGGGCATGTGGTCTAGGCGGTTATGACGTCGCCCTCACATGGCGGAGGTCCTGAGTTCGAGTCTCAGCATGCCCATAATTTATTTTTTCATTCCTTTTCTTTTTTTCACTTTTTTTCATTTTCATTTTTTATTTTTTAAAAAAAAATACATAATTTTCGATCCATGCGAATTTTTTTATATAAACAAAGCCTCCGATAATATATGGCTTCAATATTCGTTTACCCGATAGTATACATTGTGCTTCTCCTCCTTGTTGTCGTTGTCTGTTTGTTTATTGGCAAGCGGAAATACAAACAAGAGCATCCTCAATATATGAACGACAAATCGTCGAGAAAGAAAGATAGAAAAGGAAAAGAAGACCGCAGCAAGCAAAGTATTAAAACATTTAATATGGGAAACTCACAAAATGACGCAGCAGTCGAAAAAGTCGAAGAAAAGCCCCGACTTGCTCCTGATCAAGAAATAATCAAGGGTCCTGTCATCATTGTCGATGAAGAAAAAATCGTTGAAGAAAAACCACTGTTTGAACGAAAACCACCGGCTGAACAAAAACCGCTGTTTGAACAAAAACCACTGTTTGAACAAAAACCACCGGCTGAGCAAAAACCGCTGTTTGAACAAAAACCACCGGCTGAACAAAAACCGACGTTTGAACAAAAACCACCGGCTGAAGAAAAAGCTGCCGAATGGAAACCACCGTCTGAGGAAAAAACCGTTGAATGGAAACCGCCATCTGAAGATAAAATCAGAAAATTGGCCGCAGAATATGAAGAAATCGAAAAACAAGAACATATTCAAGAAAAGCAAGAGCCTGTTTTGGAAAAGCCGGAACCTGTTCAAAAACAAGAACCGGAAATAAATGACATTCAAGAACAAACGCTTGCAGACGACAATTGGTCGGACAACGATTTAGAAATTTTCGAAGCCCGCTCCTATTCTTTTGACCAAGAAGAAAAAGGTGATTATGCTGAAGTCGGCACTTTAACGGCAACAGAACCTCTTTTTACATACAAAGAAAAAGAATACGCAGCAAAAAGAGATCCGTCAGAAGACGAAGGCGTTCAAGTGTTTGAAACCAACGATTTTCTTAAAAAAGAAGAAAAGCCCCCTGCTGACCCGCCGAAAGCTTCGAATTCAAAATTCGCTTATATGGATTCTGTCATCGAAAAAGAGAAGTTTGAAAATTCCAAAGGACAGCAGCAGTTTGATGATGCTGTGATTTATGAAGCAAAATTGGAAGGCAGACCCAGGAAAAATCCTTCTATGCAGTATATTGAATTGGATTTGAATGAGAAGGAAGAATGAAAGGAGATCGAGAAACGATCTCTTGTTTATTTTTTTATGGCGTTTTTTTTAATCATTTTTTTAACCAACAGTTATATATTTGCAGACAATCAGCGTATTTACTGATGTATGCAGGGGCATTTTAAAGCACATGCGCAGTAAAGGGCATTGAGCTTTAAAAAATGTTTGAATAACGGCGTTCACCGAAGGAAAATTAGAAATCAAAAAATAGGGAAAAGATATGGCTCGACTTGAAGATATAACCGTTGGTAAGAACGTTGTTGGAATTGCAGGAAATCT
>WRNK01000227.1 GCA_009776675.1 Methanimicrococcus sp. | reverse complement strand
TAAATCCACCTTGTAATCCAATTTTTGTTTTTTTTAACCATAAAACAAAGAATCTACGCCGATTCATAAGCTTTTTTAAATTTTTCTGCATCAAAAAGAACAAAATAAATAAAAAAGACGGAAAAGATGAGAAAAGACGGATTCGGAAGATATATAATACATTATTATCAAATATAAGACACTGATATTTGTTTTTTGATTTCACACAAATCACATATTCAAAGAGAATCGAGTGCCACACATGATAAAAATTTCGAAAAATTGGGGATTACTTGTTGCCGTTTTTCTGTTTCTAACGGTTTGTTTATGCCCGTCCGTTCTTGCCGCCGATACAAAAGGCAGCAATGTTTGGGACGAAGACTTGAAAATGCCGTCAACATACACATGGACACCGGATATCTATTCCGGACTATGGTATGATTTAGATAAAGGCGTTTACACCGAAAATATCACGCTTTCAATTTCCGCAAGCGACAGATCTGTTGACAGCGGCAGTGCCGAATATGTCACGAAAGTGACACCTTACAGATTCGCATATGGCAATTGGGGAAGTTATAACTTAATTGCCTGGCAAGGCGAGCCTTATTTTGCCGGATATCAAAGATACAGTTCCGGAAATGTATCGACAGCGCAATTTGCAGATTCTAACATCAGCACACTGTCCGATCAAAAAATATACAAAGTGTTAACAGACAGTGACTCTGAAAGAAGATTAGGGTCCGGTGACACATACTCTTTAGAAAACGGTTATAGAATTAGAGTGACAGAGATTAATGAAAGTCAAAAAGAATTCCGTTTGGCTCTTGAAAAAGATGGAAACGTTGTTGAAAACAAAACCGTTTCTGAAAACACAACATTTGTCTATGAAAAAAAATTGGATGGCGCCGGAACCTTCCCAATCATTGCAATACATATTAAAACCGTAGATAGCGGAAAAGCCGTCATCGACGGCATCTTTCAAATTTCTGAAAGCTCAACGGATGTGTCTGTCAACAAAAAAATCAATGCCATGGAAATCCGAAACGTCAACGAGACACAAATTTCAATGACAAATCCGGATAAGATCAGATTAAACGCCGGCAATACTGTCACATTTATGGGATATATGAAAATCGATGTCAAAAACACATCTAAATTGCAATTCAAATTTATCTCTGACCCGAAAACAGATTCTGAAAAAAAATACGACAACAGAGGATCTGTTTATGACAGTTCCAGTAATTCCAATATAATGAAAGACTGGTCTGACTTACATTATTCCGGATTTTCCCATGACTGGAAAAATGAGAGCGGAACAGAAGAATTATTCTTTAATGTCAGCGGCAGCATTCAAAGAAGTGTTCCCTCTAAAGGACTTGAATATCAGACAAACGTATTCGACAAAAAATTCAATTATTCAAATTGGGGCAGCTACCAAGCTTTGCGCTTCGGGGGGGTTGAATACTTTGCAGGATACATTCAATATGACTCCTCAAACAAATCAAACACAACCAACTTCAGTAATAATAATATCAGCCTGCTTTTTGATGGAAATGTGTCAAAGGTTTTGATCAATAACGATACGAACAAAAATTATTCCAAAAATTCAACACTCAATTTGGAAGAAGGCTATTCTTTATACATAGAAAACAGTTCTGACAGCGGTAAAATCAATTTGGTCTTAAAAAAGGACGGCTCAACCGTTAAAGAAGCATCCGTTGAAAGTAATGAAACATTTGTTTATGAAACAAGAGTCGGCGGCATAGATCTCCCGATTATTGCCATTCATGTCTCAAGCATTTTCAATGATTCAATCTACGTCGGGGGGATTTTTCAAATCTCAACAACTGTTACAAATGTCGGCATCGGAAAATCAATTGATATGATGCAAGTTGAATACATCAGCCGAAGCGGTCTTATTTTCATGAACAAAGAAACAATAGACTTATCTAAAGGCAAAGACGTCAAACTGATGAGCAATTTAACACTCCACATTGCCGATTCTGATGATCTGCGTTTCTTCCCTTACA
Source organism: Methanimicrococcus sp. (assembly GCA_009776675.1). The sequence goes on along the minus strand of WRNK01000227.1, from coordinate 662 downwards.
GCGGCAATTCTTCAAATGATAAAAAAGATCTTCGGATCGAGGTTCCCGAAACAATCCTCTCGTATCAAGAAATTACAATCAAAGTTTTCCAGTCCGAAGGGGATAACTGGAAAGAAGCCGACGGCGCAGTTGTCAGCATAAACGGAAAGAATGTCGGAACCACCAATTCTTCAGGAAGCGTCACAGCAACACTTCAAGAGATCGGAACCTATGAATTCCGAGCCGAAAAAAGCAATTATACGGCGACCAACATCTCAAAAGCAACAAGCGGCGAAGGAAATTATTTAAATGTTTTCATTCCGATGTACATTTTCAAAGGAGATACTTATGAAATTCAAGTCAAAGATGATGAAAACAGCTACATTGCCGGCGCTTCGGTTTATACGAATGGGACTCTTGTTGGAGAAACCGACAACACTGGACAAATCAGCCTCAATGCGACAGAAGCCGGATCATATCTGTTGGCAGTTTCAAAATCCGGATACGTTCCAAATTCAATGAACGTCATTGTTTTAGAAGATGCGCCCTATTTCATCGTTCGAAGTGTCACGTTCCCTGAATTAATTTCAGCCAATAAAACAATCAGAATTCCGGTTGAAATTGAAAATATCGGAAAAGAAAAAGGAACACAAACTATTACCATAACCAATGGAAATAACACA
>WRNK01000226.1 GCA_009776675.1 Methanimicrococcus sp. | reverse complement strand
GGTTTTGCAGCCGGTTTTGCAGCCGGTTTTGCAGCCGGTTTTGCAGCTGGTTTTGCAGCCGGTTTTGCTGCTGGTTTAACAGCAACAGATTTGGAGTCGGGGCTAATTGCAGCGTTTTTTGCAGCGACTTTTTTAGCGACCGGTTTTGTAGCCGGTTTTGCAGCAGTCTTCTTAAATATCGGTGTTCCTGTTGTGCTTGTCAATTTTTCAAACTTTTTAACCATTTTCAATGTGATTGGACCGGGTTTGCCGGTTCCGACGTATCTGCCGTCAACATAAACGACCGGTGCGGCTTCTGCAGCTGTTCCTGTTACAAAAATTTCATCTGCGGTATAGAGATCAAAAATGCCAATGTTTTCGACATGAACCGGAATTTTTTCCTCTTTCAAAAGATCGATGGCTGTGGCTCTTGTAATGCCTTTTAAATTATTGAGAGTGGGCGGGGTGTAAACTTCGCCGTTTTTGATGACGAAAATATTATCTCCCGAACCTTCGGCAACCCATCCGTTGTGATCAAGGAAAATGGCTTCATCAGCGCCTTTGGCGGTCGCTTCGATTTTTGCCAAAATGTTGTTCAAATAATTCAAAGATTTGATATTCGGTGGGAGGGAATCGGCAGGACTTCTTCTGACGCCGACTGTAACAGCTTTTAAGCCGGCAGTGTACAAGTCGCCATACATGGAGCCCCAGTATTTGGCAATGACAAAAACATTCGGCTTGCCGCACTTGCGTGGGTCAAGTCCCAAATCCCCGATACCTCGAGAAACGATCGGGCGAATGTATGCATCCGACAAATTGTTCTTTTGCAGCGTTTCCAAAATAGCGTTTGACATTTGCTCTTTCGTCATGCCAATGTCTAGGTCAATGGCTTTTGCAGAGTCAAAAAGTCTATCAACATGTTCTTTTAGTTTGAAGACACGACCGTTGTAAGCACGGATGCCTTCAAAAACACCGTCGCCATAAAGAAAACCATGGTCGAAAACAGAAGTAACGGCTTTATCTTGAGAAACAAATTTACCGTTCATGTAAATTAAGAGGTCTTTCTCGCTCATTATTTATTCACCTGATTTTAGGATTATTCACCTGTTTAAATTATGTACCAGATTTTAAAATTATTTACATCATACCAATATCAAAGGAACTTATCACAAGGAATATTAAAAAAAAAAATATCACAAGGAATCGATTTTAAAACATTTTTCGTCTTAAAAAATAAATTCCATTATCATCCACTATTTTTTCCATTACATTTAAATGTTTTTCCAAAAAAAATAAAAAAATAATAAATTAGACGGCAAGTTTCAAAAAAATCTGAAAGAAACAAATCCTTCCCCTTCTTGAAAAAAACATCTTCCCTTAGAACAAAAAGTATATATGAGAAAAGATACGTTTAGTCACCCCAACTTAAAACCACATGGGCTCGTGGCTTAGCCAGGATATAGCGTCGGGCTTCTAACCCGAACGTCGGGGGTTCGAATCCTCCCGGGCCCGTTTTTTCAGTCTTTTTTCTTTTCTTTTCACCCCCTTCTTTTCCTGCCGATTTTTGAGATTTTATTTATTTTTTATTTTAGCGCCCCCTCCCTTTATTTATTTTAACGCCCTCTTCCTTTATTGTTTTTTGATTTCTTTTTACATTTTTTCTTCCGTTTCTTTTTTTCTTTTTCCCTTCTTTTGTTTTTCATCCCTTTCTTTTTTTTCTTCAATTTTTCTTCAATATTCAAATTCAATTTCCATTATTTGTATCTCTATTTCAATCGGAACTGAAGAAATCAAATACAAACTCATGGAATCGGGATCAAAGTAAACATCTATTTCGGGATAGTCTGACTGAATCGTTTCTTGGATTCTTAAAAACCATGAATTATAGATTCCATCTCGGTTGTCATAAAAATCAGAAGATATCTGAAACGCCGATGTCTCCGGCGGAATATATCGAATCGCAATGCATGAAACAAAATCATGGGCAAATATGGTTTTTGTCAGGCGGTACCGGAGAGTTGGATTTTTTTCAAAAACGGGGTCATTGTTATTTTGAACAATAACGCCGGACAATGACATAAATATTTGGTTATTGCTGCCGTGTATGATAAAAATTTCCGGATCTTGAATGAAAGATGCGCCGTCTTCTTGAGATAAAATAAAAGCAGAAGGACCAACAAAATAAATTTGATCGGGCAACTGCTCATATTGATTATAAAACATCACAGATCCGCTGCTGAGAAAAAGCCACTGCGTCTCCCCCGAAACTTCTGAAAAAACATCATGATCCAGCGAAAATTTTGATTTGACAGCTTTTTCAGATTCGGGAGGAAGTGACACAGGAGCTGAAAAAAGAAAAAAACCGTCATTTTCATTCACTAAAACCGTCACATTGGAAGGAAACGATTGAGATTTTAATGACGACGAAGAAAGAGAAGAAGAAGGTTGTAAATCTCCCAACTTTTCTGAAAAATGAAGAACCGACAAAAATAATGTATCATTTTCCATCGACTCTTTTTCTAATTGATACGCCGGTATCGCATAAACCAAAAATGCCAAAATAAAAACCGTTAAAATGGATAAAAGCAAAAGGGCTCCAAATATGACCGAAACACCGGACCGGCTGTAAATCCACCTTGTAATCCAATTTTTGTTTTTTTTAACCATAAAACAAAGAATCTACGCCGATTCATAA
>WRNK01000225.1 GCA_009776675.1 Methanimicrococcus sp. | reverse complement strand
TTGAGAGTCCAAGGCTTCTCTGAATTTTTGGAAAACATGATCCGTCGGCCAGCCGGTCATCGGGATATCTTCTCCGAATTGGCGGGCTAAATTTGCAAGAAGACGATATTGTGTATCAATCACTTCACAATTGACGTAAATCACGGTACATTTGACATTCATCCGCTCGCTCATCTTTTCAAGCTCTTTTCCAACATATCTGGTCACGGCTGTTTTTCCGGTTCCGGTTTTTCCGTAAATCAAAATATTGGACGGCGTTTCGCCCTTTAAAGCAACAACTAAAATTGTTGCCAACTCTTCAGTTTGAGTATCACGATGTACGAGAACATCCGGCGTATACGAATGCCTTAAAACTTCTTTGTCTTTGAAGATGGATTCGTTTTCGAGTAAATGTTCAAATAATTTTTCAAGGGAGCGTGTCATTTTATATAATCCTGAGATTTTCAATGTTTGAAGATCGAGTCCTTCAAAAAAAATCAATGAATTGGGAGGTTTTATGTGTGTCAAACACATTTTGAAAATATCATAAAAGCGTTTTTGAATTTTTCATTTTTAAAGCGTTTTAGATTTTTCATTTTTAAACGGAGGCGGCATTTAAAAAACAATTATGGTGATATTTTTTGTCAGAATAATACATCCATTTGAAGTAAAGGTATTAAAATTTATGGTCACAACACCCCCCCATTTCACATGGAAAATCAAGATCAGTAGGCTAATTTAATAAATACATTTTGTCCTTTGGATAACTTTTGCAAAAAACAATAATTATGAAATATCAACCAAAAAAGGTCTCAATCGATTCTAATATTTTCTAAAAAAGAGTTTTATTTTAATCCTAAAAAATTTCCAGTGGAAAGTGTCCCAAAAATAGGATGATTTGTTGTGAAATGTCGTTTAATGAAAACAAGTATCAAGAGAACGAATCACATTTATATGAAATTTATTTAAAAAAAACAAAAATAATCAAAACCCCAATATACAATAAATATAATATTACTACAAAAAGAGTAAAAAAGAATAAAATATACATTTATTTGATGAAATCATTTATTCGAGGAAAAAATATGACTCAAATCAAATTCAAAATCACTCAAATGACATGCGGCAATTGCCAAAAACGTGTTCAAAAAGCCATCGAAAATGTAAAAGGTGTTTCTCACGTTGTTGTTGATTTAGCCGGCGCTCAGGCAACAGTTGATTATGATCCTGCAGAGACAACAGTTGAAGCCATAAAAAAAGCTGTTGTTGATGCCGGTTACGGTGTTTAAAAAATTAATTTTCGTTTATTTTTTAATTTATTTTTTTAATTGTTTTTTGAGTTTGGAGGTTTTATCATTTCAATCAAAACAATTTATGTCGGCGGTATGACTTGCCAACATTGCGTTTCGGCCGTTCATAAAGCCGTCTCCGGTGTTCCCGGCGTTATTTCTGCAGACATCACACTGGATGAAATCCATCAAATTGGAACGGTTGTTATTGATTTTGATGAAAGCCAAACAAACACGGATGCTTTGTTTGATGCCATTTTAAAAGAAGATTATCTTCCCTCTCTCTCAAAAGAACCGCTTCTTTCAAAATCCGATCAATCAGATCATATTGCTTTTGATAAATCCGGTCCGTCCTCTGACCAATCATGCCCGACTGCTTTTGATCAATCCAATCTGCCCTCTGACCAATCATGCCCGATTGCTTTTGATAAAACCGCAGCGAAAGAATCCATTCTAACCTCCCAAACCGGATCCAAAACAAATGAAAAACTCACCCTCAATATCGGCGGCATGACATGTGCGGCTTGTGCTGCAAATATTGAAAAAACCCTCTTGAAAAAGAAGGGCGTGTCTTTTGCCTCTGTTAATTTAGCACTTTTCAAAGGAATGGTTTGGTATGATCCTTCTTTAATCACACCGGATGACATTATTAAAACAATTGTTGATATCGGATATGAAGCCTCCATTGAAAAAACAGATAATTCATCCCATTTTGATATTTTTGAAAAGGAGGCTGTTCTCCAAAGAAACCGTTTCCTTCTTTGCGTCATTATCGGTATTCCGATTATTCTGGGAAACATGAAAATGATGACACCGCTGCTGGATTTTGTTCCCGATTTTTTAACAAACAACTATTTGCTTTTTTGTCTCACAACACTTTTAATTATCGGTCCCGGACGTCAATTTTTTATTGGCGCCTTTAAAGGCTTAAAAAACAGACTTGCTGACATGAATATGTTGGTTGCCGCCGGAACAGGGTGTGCTTATTTGGTCAGCGTGGCGTCGACATTTTTTGATTTAGGTCCCGGTTATCACCATCTTTATTATGAAACAGTTGCAATGCTGTTTATTTTTGTCATTTTTGGCAAATATTTGGAAGCTCGAATGCGCGGCAAAACATCCGCAGCCGTCCAAAAATTAATGGGTTTGCAGCCCAAGACATGCCGTCTTCTAAAAGACGGCAATGAATTTGAAATCCCGATCGAAGTTGTCCAAATTGAAGATATTTTGGTTGTTCGTTCCGGAGAAAAGGTTCCGGTTGACGGAACCGTTCTTTTCGGGACGTCAACGATTGACGAATCCATGCTCACGGGAGAAAGCCTTCCTGTGGAAAAAGAAGCCGGAAATTCAGTCATCGGCGGTACTTTGGTTCTTTCCGGATGGATTCAATTTCGTGCCGAAAAAGTCGGCAAAGA
>WRNK01000224.1 GCA_009776675.1 Methanimicrococcus sp. | reverse complement strand
AAAATAAAGACAAAAGACAGAAGACAAATAGAAGACAGAAAAGATATGAAGATTGTCTTCCGGTCTAATGATCTATTTTCTATCTTCTTTTATCTTAATATCTATAATCTAAAAAAATGAACGCCAATTTTATTCTTCAAGAACTGCTGTCGATAGCCAATCCCGAAAAAGCGAGATTTCTGCAGGGATTTTTCAAGACAGGTAAAGGACAATATGCCGAAGGCGACGTCATGCTCGGAATTTGCGTCCCTCACACACGAGATATTGTAAAAAGAAGCCCTCCCCTACCCTTCGACGAAATCCTGATTTTACTCGATTCGGAATTTCATGAAGCGCGTTTAGCAGGATTGTTGTTTCTTGTCAAGCAATTCAAGAAAGCAAAAAAAGAAGATGAACGAAAAGCGATTTTCGATTTCTATCTGCAAAACGCCCGTAAAGCGAATAATTGGGATTTGGTCGACGTCACTTGCCGCGATGTCGTCGGTGCCTATCTTTTAGATAAAGAAGATAGAGGAATACTTTACAGCTTAGCCGAAAGCGATAATCTCTGGGAACAGCGAATGTCTATCGTTTCGACCTGGACATTTATCCGGCACAAACAATTCGACGATACATTAGCAATTTCGGAAAAACTGCTTAATCATAAACACGATTTGATGCACAAAGCCGTCGGATGGATGTTGCGTGAGATCGGGAAAAAAGACCGCGCTACTTTAGTCGATTTTTTAGAAATTCATCATGCAAAAATGCCGCGCACTGCTTTGCGATATGCAATTGAACATTTCGATCAGGAAGAACGTGAACGGTTTATGAAAAGAGGTTGAGGCGTCATGTATAAAGTCTCATCTGCATCAACTTTAGCTTTCCATTCCTTATAGTTTGCGTTAGTATAAAGATCAAGTTGATAAACATGTTTTCCGTAGTTTTTCGCATTTCGGGCAAGTCGGCTTACAAAATAGAGACTGAAATCAGAAGGCTGATAACGATTCAATTCTGTATTTTCTACTCTCTTGCCATCGATCCAGATACCATATTCAGCAGGGTTTTTCCATGATTCGAATTCCTCACTCTTGGGGATTTTTTTATCAGGCACCCCTCTTCGCTGAAAAATGAGAGGAAGAACGCTCTGCTGTTCGGGAGTCATTGACAGAAAAAGCACTTTCATTCTGTTTAATTCGTTATCTGAAAAGGACCCTAAATTAAGGGATTTTCTTCCATTCCTTTCGGTTTTATTGTTTTCTACGATTTGATTGTATTCTTTGTAACGAGCTGCAAAGATACTATCCATTAATAAAACCTCTAATTTATTATTCTGAGACGTCACAGCAGATTCTGTCTGTGGTTGCGACACGACTGTATTCCCTGTATTTTCTGATTGAGCGTAACTTTTGCCCGTAAACAGATAAAGAGAAACGGCAAGCATTGGAATAACCGACATAATGCTAAGCATTTGTCCAATTTTTGAATTTTTTTTCATCATCATTTTTATTCTTTTTTTAATTGTTGAACATTTATTGAATTGATTACATAATTTCAGATTATTTTTATCGCCGCAAACAGCGAGTAAAGTACACAAGTATTCATCCCTGTCGACGCCTGAATTAACAACGGATTCATCGGCTAAGTATTCATGGTTCAAAGCTATTGCCCTACGGTAAAACGGTAATGCAGGATTGAACCAGCAGAAAACCTGCAATATCTCAACAAGAAAAATATCTAACGTATGCTTTTGATTTACATGCGTCATTTCATGCTGTATTATTTCATGGGTAAAAGTTTGATTCTGTGGAATAAATATATAATTCAGAATTGTATATGGGGTGGATTTGTTGTTTGTAGAAATCAATATCGCTTTCCCTTGTTTTTCTGATTCAACATTTAAAATACTTTTCCTGAATTTATAAAAGCGAAAAACTAAACGGATGAACAAGATGCAAGTAATGAAAATATAAACGACAGGCAGAATGAAATTCCATGAATCGGTCGTTAAAGTTTTTTCCTGTAAATCCATGTTGATCATTTGAAATTCTATCAGTGCATCCTGCCGGATAGGAACAAACAGAGCTGATTGGATACTGCTTGTATGTATTTTCAATTCAGGCATGGATAAAAGCGGCATGACAAACGGCAGAATCAGAGCGGCAATCAGATAAAAGCGATTGAAATTGCAGGTTTTCCCCTTTTCAAGCAAGATTTTATAAAACAGCAGAAAAAATGCCGAACAAACAACGGTTTTAAATAGGAAGGGTATCATCTGTTTTTCTTTTTTATTTCTGTATCAATCAGATTACGAAGTTCTTTCAGTTCCTCAGTCGACAGGTTTGTTTCCGAAGTAAAGAAAGATGCAAATTGTAATGCAGAATTTCCAAAGAAATTTTTAACAATATCATTCAGATACTTGCTAAAATAATCTTCTTTTGCGACTAATGGATAGTACTGTCGCGAGTTACCAAACAGTCGATAAGCAATCATACCTCTGTCTTGCAACCGTTTCAGGAGTGTGGCAACAGTGGTGAGCGCCGGTTTCGGGTCAGGGTAATGCTCCATAATATCCTTCAGGAAAGCCGTTTCGCATTTCCATATAATTTTTATTAAATGCTCTTCTGCATTGGGTAGTTTCATATTTCTATAATTTTAGAATTAATTCTACAAAGATAGAACATATATTTTAAATAAAAAAATTTTTTAATGATTT
>WRNK01000223.1 GCA_009776675.1 Methanimicrococcus sp. | reverse complement strand
GGTTGCACCCAAATCCATAATCGCAGACGTATAATCGGCGGCTCGCGTTGTCGGCATTAGAAACTGTGCATTTTTTGTAACGGTTGGCAAACTTTCTGCCGTACTTTCACGAATGCCGTAAAGTCTTGAAATGACACGAATCACGTTGCCGTCGACAACTGCTTTTGGTTGATCAAATGCCAATGATGAAATGCTGGCGGCAGTATAAGGGCCAATCCCCGGAAGTTTTAATAAGCCGTCATAGGTGCCCGGGAAAACCCCACCGTTATTCTTGACCAAATATTGAGCGCATTCGTGCATTTTTTTTGCACGCGTATAGTAGCCCAATCCTTGCCACATGAATAAAACATCTTCAATATCTGCATTTGCAAGGGACTTGATGTTTGGAAACTTTTCAAGAAAACGATGAAAATAGGGAATAACCGTTTTGACTGTCGTTTGCTGAAGCATGATTTCTGAAACCCAAACGAAGTAGGGATTTGGATGAACACCGCGTGTTCTCCAGGGAAGATTTCGACCGCAGGCGTCATACCACTCCAACAATTTAAGCGGCAAGACCGAATCCCAAGAGTCGCTTGAATCGGAATACGAAAAATCGGGTGATTTTTTTGCTTTTGCCATTGTTTCCTCAAAAATGCCTGAAAATAAAAAGAAATGAAGAGAATGAAGAGAATGAAGGAGATGAATAAAGTGAAAGGAATGAAGAGAACAAAGTTTCAGTAAAACGGCTCTTCATACATATCATTCAAAAAATTTCAATAAAACGGCTCTTCATAATATCGTTCAAAAAGCTTCGGACAGATGTTTTTCAATGTTTCGGGGTCATCTTCATCCCAGTTCAATTCGATTTCCAGGATTTGAAAATCGTCTTCGTAAGAGTCGATGACGTCATAAAAGTCCTCTTTTTCCGTGACTTGTTCATAAGCATCCAAACCGGCATAAAGGATTTCTTCGTTTTCGGGAAAATCTGTTTCATTCATTTTTTCAAAAACGTTGATTAAAGAATCGGGATTTTTAAGGGCGCTTTCATAAACATCTTTTCCCTTAGAAATGAGCCAAGCTCTGAAATAGTCAAACGAATCATCGGACATACCGTCACAAACAATGTAGCCTGCCGCCCATAAATTAGGATTGTAAGACTTTTCCAAAAATTTGTCTAAACGGTAATCGAATCCTAAAATTTCTTCAACAGATTTGGAAGATAAAAGTTCCACCAGGTGATCCAATTGGTCTTGAGGATCGTCGGATTTTGTTTCCTCAATAAGATCCCAAAATACTTCTTCGGACATGAATTGGGATCGAGATTTGTTTGTTTTTGCCATAATAATTCACCTCACTCTGCCGCAAAATTATTGAGCTGAGATGATTTTTTTGAAATCGTCATCATTCCATAAAGATTCATAATCGATATCTTCAATCGCCCATTGACGCATTTCTTCGTCGTCAGCGATTGATTTTTGAAGGTATTCCAAAGATTTTTGTTTTTCGCCGGAGACGGCAAAAATGCCGCCGATTCTAAACCAATTGCTTGGAAGGTCGGGAATTAATTTCAAAGCCATATTAAAAGCCTCTTTTGCATCTTGAGTTTGGTTGATTTTTAATAACAGATGACCTTTGTCATACCAAGCTTCTTTGTTTGTCGGATCGATTTGAATGACCAAATCAAAGGAACGAATGGCTTCATCATATTTTTCCATTTGGACTTCTGCCAACGCTTTATTATAAGCAGCCTCAAGGTTTTTGTTATCTATCTCAAGTAACCTCTCATAAATTTGAGCGGCCTCTTCAAATCTTTTCAATTGAAGAAAAGCGGTTGCCTTGTTGTAAAGGGCATCCGTATTTTCATGATCGGCTTCATAAGCCATTTCATAACTTTCAACAGCGTCATTAAACAAACCAAGTTCAGCTTGAATGACACCTTTGTTGTAATAAGCGTCACTGTCTTTTGGGTTTAATCGGACAGCCATATCGTAAGCATCCATGGCTTCGTAAGAGCGGTTTAAAGAATGCAATGTCAGTCCCTTGTTATACCAAGCGTCCCCGTTTTCAGGCTCTTGTTCAATGATTTTTTCATAATATTCGAGTGCCTTCTCACGCTCGGAAAGAGCATGCAAAAGAATACCTTCATCGACTTTTGTTTCATCACCGGTATTTGCAGGACCATATGCTTTGCCGCTGCTGTAAACAACATCTTCTTGTTTTTTTTCTTGATGATCTGCCATTTTTAAAACTCCGAATAAGAAATGATTGGAAAGGATTTGAAAAGATTTTAAAAAATTTTAAAAAATTTAAAATGAAAATTTAAAGAAATTGTAAATTCTCAATTCAATGCAACCTTTTAATTCTTTTGGCTCCCCAAAAGATTATTTTGACAAGGATAGCATACGATTTTTCTAAAAAGAACAATCAGTCAGAAACATCATTTATATATCACATTAATAAAGACCGAAACATCATTTATATATCACATTAATAAAACGGGGGTACCGTTTTCAAAATCATCAAACGCTTTTGGGGAAAAATGTACCCCGTTTTTGAATCGCTTCAAGAAAAGGGATGTTTCAAGTTTAAAACAAAACAACCCCTCAAAACAATCGCCTCAAAAACAAAACAAAATCCCTCAAAACTCTTTTTCCAAAAACATCCAAACCCCCTCAAATTTTGTTTTCAGTAGCGCAGCGGATGAAAGCAAAATTTGAGCGTTTTCAAAAAAAAATGTTGTT
>WRNK01000222.1 GCA_009776675.1 Methanimicrococcus sp. | reverse complement strand
GAATCATCGATTCCGACCCTGATTTTTACGGCTTGGTTTTTTGTTCCCGAAAGGATACGTCCGACGAAGTCGTCCAAATGCTTGAAGAACGCGGCTATGACGCCGATGTGATTCACGGCGACATCCTCCAAGAACAGCGCCTTCGCATAATGGAACGGTTTAAAAAGCAAAAACTAAAAATCTTGGTTGCAACAGATGTGGCGGCGCGTGGTATTGATGTCAATGAATTGACCCATGTTGTCAATTATGATATCCCGCAAGATCCTGAATCTTACACACACCGCATCGGAAGAACAGGTCGTGCCGGAAAACGCGGCATTGCCGTCACACTTTTGACGCCGGCAGATTTTCGAAAGTTTGCATTTATTAAAAAATTGGCTCAAGCCGATGTCAGCCGCGTTGAACTTCCAAACGCCGAACAAGTTGCCGGCACGAAGCGTGAAAAACTCTACAACGACCTCTCTCTTTTGATTGATTCGGATTTTGTTGAAACGAAAGAAGCCGTCCCGTTTATAGAGTTCGCCGATTCCTTAATCACGGAAGAAAGAACCGCCGAAGATGTCGTTGCCTGTCTTTTAAAGAAAGTTTATGAAAACAGAATCCTTCCACGGGCAGATGATAAAGCAATTGATGAATTGTTTGCACAAATTCCCAAAAGACGTTTTGGAAGCGAAGACGGACACCGTAGACGAAGCGATAAAAGCGACGGAAAGGGACGTGACAGCCGCAGTCGCAGTCACAGTCACAGCCACAAACCTGATTCCGATTACGGCAGCAAGAAAGGCAAAAAAAGTGACAGAATCGATAAAAGCAACAAAAGCGATGGGAAGAAATACAGCAGCGATGGAAAGAAAAGCCATGGCAGTTCTTCCAATAAAGATTTTGCAATGAAGCGTATTGAAAATAAGAAAAGCAAAAAAGTTTAAGGAACAGCAATTTTATCTTTTGTAATGTTACATTTTATTTTTTGTAACATTGCATTTTATTTTTTGTAACGTTGCATTTTATTTTTTGTAACGCTGCATTTTATTTTTTGTAACGCTGCATTTTATTTTTTGTAACATTACATTTTATTTTTTTACAAATCATTTTATATGGAGTTACGTCTTTATTTTCTTTGAGGTTTTTACATGGCTTCCGTTTTGAAGTTTGTTAGTTTTTTGGTTATGATATTTTGCATTTTATTTATGTTTCTTTTTGGAACGCTTTTTTTGATTGGCGTTTATGGTGTTATGTCCGATTCGGCTTCTTATGTGGCCGGTTCAAGTTCCTCAAATACCTCTTCAAATTCGCCCGGCAACTCAACATCCGTCATTCCAATCATACCAATAACTCCGGCCACATCCGAACAATTTCAAATACCAGACCCCGTTTCCTCTGTAACTTCTGATACTCCCTTCAATTATTCTTCATCCGAATATTATACGCGGACTTATTCATGGACTTATAAAGGATATAATCAAACCCACACCTTGTCTGTTCCAAAATCCTATTATGATTATTATCAGCAAAAACCTCATACAGGCCAACATTACAACAATTATGCACTCTCTGAATATGACCGCCCGTTCTTAGGAAAAATGATTGAAGCATTTGAGGAAAACGGGCAAAAAAACAATTTTACAAAAGATGAAATTGCTTTAAATGTGATTGCGTTTGTCCAATCAATGCCTTACACATCCGATAATGTGACAACCGGTTATGACGAATATCCGCGCTATCCGATTGAAACCCTCGTCGATGGGGGCGGCGACTGCGAAGACAGTTCAATTTTAGCCGCAGCCTTACTTTCTGAAATGGGATACGACGTCGTTTTGATCGAATTGCCGGGGCATATGGCGCTTGGAATCAAAGGCAACGAAAGCCTCCCCGGATATTATTATGAAGATAACGGAAGCCGGTATTATTACGTTGAAACAACATCATCGGGATTTGGTATTGGGGAAATGCCTTCCCAATATAAAAATTCCAAAGCAATCCTTCTTCCAATGACCCCGACGCCTTCCATTTCTGTTCGTTTAAATGCAGAATATTTAAGCCATGATCGTGATTATGTTTATTACAAGACTTGGTGTACGATTACAAATCATGGTCCTACATCTGCACAAAATGTAACGGTGAACATATTTGCCGAGGCTTCGCCTTATAACATGACAAGAATATGGCCACCGGAACACACAATATATGTCGGGACAATTCAGGATGATGGAAGCGGCTATGCAGAATGTGTTTTAAAAGTTCCGCGCAAAAATCACACACTTTTCTCATGCATTGTTTACGGGGATAATTTCAATCCGCTTGACGTTCACACAAATACAATTTATGTCGATTGATTGTTTCCTTTGTTAATATGTCAATTGATTTTTTGTTATTTTCCTTTGTTAATATGTCAATTGATTTTTTGTTATTTTCCTTTGTTAATATGTCGATTGATTTTTTTTGGAAACAATTTAATAGGTTGCCATTATTATTTGAAAATCTAGATTTATCATTGATTCAGGTCAGATTATGGGCAACACCGTTTCTCTTTCTTCAGATATTCCCACTTGCAAACTTTTCTATCTTTTGAAATACACATGCGGGATTCTTTTTATTTTATTGGCAGCCTATATTCCGCTTTGGTTACTTTTTATTCTTTGCCTGCTTTTTACAATATTTACAATGACGCCGCTTATGAAAAATATGGCCGGATTTTTTCATATTACAGATGAAGAAAAAGTCAAAAG
>WRNK01000221.1 GCA_009776675.1 Methanimicrococcus sp. | reverse complement strand
GCGGCGCGCCGCGGGGGCGGCGCGGGAGCGGCGCAGCCCGCGCCCCGTTGCCAACCATCCAGCGCCAACCACAAGCACGGAATGCTGATTTCAAAATGAAAAATAATAGCTTGAAATTCATACTGTCTGTTTTCATTGGAATTATGATTTTTGGGTGTTTGCGTCAAAATGAGACGCTCGTGTTTAAGAATTCATCAGATGTAAAAACGTCCAATCCCAAAAAGAAAATGGTTGTGAAGATTACAGTTCCGGACACGAAAATGACTTACACTTATAATTTTTATCTCGTTTCTGAAAAGCAACCCAAGTCATCACTCAGCCCTAAAATACAAGCGTCCGATCAAGATGTTTGTCTAAATCTTGAAACGCTCGATTCTGAATTATTTTTCATTACTATTTCAGGACATAATGAATCAAAATTTAAATTGAACCTATTATATGAGCACACAGGTGGAGGCAACCGCAGTATAACCCGGGAATGTGAAATGATGATTGATTATTATCGTAATACATCAGGAGAAATGGCTGGGATAAAATATGAAATCATCTGGGCTGAACCAGAAATCCGGATGGAGAAGCCGGATGGGATTAAGTCTCGCATTTTAGGAACCGAAAAAAAGGTCAATCCGAGCAATGTAGTCGGATCAGCCTGCGGTTTTGCCATTTCTGCACTGTCTTCTTACAAGAAACAGTCAGAAAATGTTGCAATGCTCGGATTGACCCCATCCGGCTTTCACCCATCCGGCTTTCACCCCATCCGGCTTTCCCACCCCATCCGGCTTTCCCCCATATGTGTTTTTTGGAAGGCCGGAAGGGCTGGTGGCTTACGCGCCTACACATTTCGCCACGGTCTTCGGCTTTGGACTTAAAGGAAGTTGGTAAATTCAAGATTATGACAACGAATGAAAAACACATTCATAAAAATGCCATAAATATGCATCACATGGATAAAAAAAACATTCATATAGCACTATGTATAGCAAACGTGCTTTTAGCCGCATTGATTTCACGCGGAAACACGGAAATCAATCATTCCCTGCCGTTTGAGCAGCAACCTTTATATTTACAAGCCCGAAATGCCTTGGCAACTCAAGATTATGCAGAGGCCAGAAAACTAATATCTGAATTAAGCAAAATTGACCACTATAAGGCTCGCTCTCTTAGGTCATTGGGAATTATTGAAACCAATTTCGACCTTGGCGATGCTATAAAACTCTTTAAAGAATCGTATGATTTAGGTGANAAGGAATCTTTTTCGTTATACTTAAATGCGTTGGCGAAGGCCGGTAGATTTGATGAGTTAACCGCCTATCATCCCGATATATTTGCGGGCGCTTTTTACGATCGATACATGTTTGAAACATATTGTCATATAGCTGAGCATTTCACCAGAAAGGAAGAAAAGCAAGCATTTTTATTACTTGCAAGAAGAGTGCCCCTTGAAATTGCTGTAGGTAATTTGAATTTTTTGAAATTATTAATAAAATATGGTGAGCCTGAAGACAAGTTGGTTGTGGATTTTTTAAACAGGGAGATTCACTACTCACAGAAATCAGAAGTTGGAGGGGTTATTCCAAAGGCCCCGCTTACGGTAAGGACATTTCATCCTCCAGATAGAGCTACTGTGGAAGACTACCAGAAAACAGATGAATACAAGCATTACTTGAAATTTATAAACGGCCGTAATCTTGATGCAGATGATGCTATTTCCGAATTGTCGGTTTTGGCGAAAAAACCACAATATCAGACATTAGTTAATTCCGATCTTGCTTACATAGCTTTGAAGGAGTCCGATCTTTTAAGGGTTGAACAGTTGGGTGAAATCTCATTGAAGCTTGGTGACATGAGAATGGTAAATCCACTATTTATTTCATTAATAGTTCAGGATAAGTTGTGCAAAGCTAAAAAATATGAAAAGCAATTTTTTGAATATACATTTTCAAGAAAGCCTGATACAAATTTGGCAGTTTTTGCAAAATATTGTTTGCTGACTGATAATAAAGAAATGTTTTTAAAATGGGTTCGATCGAATAAATGGGAGTTGATGTTAGAAAATTTTGGCAGGAAAAAATTATTTTTGGAAGGACTAGAAAAATGGGGCCAAGACATTGATAGATTGCTGATCAATTATCTTAAGGAACGACCACCAAAATCAGATTATGAAATGGATTTTTCTTTCGTTTGGGGAATCCCACATAAAGGAACACTAGTTCCTATGGGGGGCGAAGGGATCAAAGGCTTGCCGCAGCTAAGGTCTGTCGATTTTTAGGGAGCGAAGCCGAACACCCGAAGCGAAGCCGAACACCCGAGGGTGCTGAAAAAGGGGTCGGAGCGAAGCCGAACACCCGAAGCGAAGCCGAACACCCGAGGTGGCTGTTTGTTGATTTTTTGAGCGGTGGAAACTGGGTCAAGATCAGCCACGGCGGACTGGAGATCGGAAAAAGGCGGAAAAAGGTGTCAGGCATTTTAAGGTCGAAGCGAAAAAAAGATGCGTTTTGAGGTTGACGAAATCCAAAGTCTGCATTGATTTTACAAGCATGGCCAGAAAACTCCGAATAGAACGCAGCGGCGCCCTCTACCACGTAATCAACCGTGGCAATTACCGCGCGGATATTTTTGCCACCACTGGCGCGAGACAGGCATTTGCCAAAACGCTCGACGAGGCGTGTCAAAAAACCGGCTGGATGCTTCACGCATGGCGCCTGATGGCCAATCATTACCACTTGGCGCTGCACACACC
>WRNK01000220.1 GCA_009776675.1 Methanimicrococcus sp. | reverse complement strand
ATCACACTCAAAGAGTGTACCGTTGACCGCCTGCGGCGCATGTGCCGGCTTGCAGCGTTGGAGCGCCGCAGGCGCGACGCAAAAAAGAGGGCATTTGCCCTCTCAAGTTTCACCTCTCACAATCTCACATCTCAAAGTTTCACATTTCCACGCATTCAAACGTCGCTGCCTCTACCACTTCCGTTTCCGGTTCTGCGTCCGGCAGGTTCTTGTCCCGTCGAAATACCTGTGTTTCGTCAAACAGGAAACAAAGCGGATAAAATTCGTAATTGTTCCGTTGTTCGTCCGGCAAATCTGTTTCCGGCATATCTTCCTGTTTTGGTTTTACCCTTAGCGGTTGCCCCCAAAACAGGTGTGCATGTTCACCCTTTCGGATGGTGTAATCGTCTTTTTTCCACTCCCAGAAGGAGCGGAGTTCGGCGTTTTCCAATCCGTATATTCTACGGATAAAGTAGTTCAGCGGCTGTCTTGTAAGCATGTACAAAACCATTTCATCAGCCGCATTTTTCATCATTTTTTCCCGCAGTTCGCGGGCAGTCTTGCTCACCAAAAAGAGTTGTTCTCTTTTTTCGTTGGGAGCGTCATTTTTTTTCTTACCTTTGCTGTCCATTTCAAATAATGTTAAATTGTTTGACAAAAGCCCCGCACTGCTACTACAGCGCGGGGCGACTTGTTTACTACGATAAAATTTCAGTTTCGAGAGCCTTAATTTTTTCATCAACTTTGGCAATCATAAAGTTTACGGTTTCCGCAATCAAAAACGGATTTTTGATTGTTAAAATAGATGTGTCCTCAAATCTTGAGGAGGAAAAAGATGATTTCAGAAAAGCGATTTTGTTTCCGTTGTTTCCCTCGAAAACGTCGTCGTTGTTTTCCGCCTCCATCGCTGCAATTTCCTGCAGTTGCGTTTTCAGCGTTAGAAATTTGTCACGAAGTGTGATTTTTTCGTGCAAAAGTTGCGATTTGGCGATTTGCTCATCTAACTTCTGCTGAAATTCTTTGATTTTATCAACATTTTGCGGTTTTTCCGCCGATTGTTGATTTCCGTTTACCTGTGCCGTTCCTACGGCTGAATTTTTTTTGTCCATTTCTTAATGTGTTTAAATGTTTAACAATGAATGAATTAACTATGTACAAAGATACAACTTTTATTTGAATTGACCAAATTTTTAATCAAAAAAACATCACTTTCTCACACTTTTTCAACGCTTTAAATAGTTAATAATCAATTAGTTACAACGACATATAAAAATCAGTAAAACACGCAAAGCATAATTTTAAATTTCCACAAACACACCTTTTCTTTACATGATGGCGTTTTTCTCATTTTCAAAACGTTAATATGTTGATTGTCAAGTGAATATTTTTGTTTTTCTTTTTTCAAAAAGAAAAATATAAACGAAAAGACCGACCCACGCCCTCTCCTATATGCGGCAATTACCGCAATAAATGGTGATATATGTGGAGCGGTTGCGCCCCAAATTCGCTATCAGATTGAATTAATCGGATTGCGAAGCAAAATCGGATTAATTCAACCCGACTAAAATTGCTTATTCAAATTAATTGGATGCGAAGCAAATCGGATTAATTTGAATTGCGAACCGCGTTAGGGATTGTAGCGGTTATCAAACGGAGTTTACGGAGTTTGATTTGAGCGGAAAGCCCGGCGGAAAGTGCGCCCGAAGGCACTTTCCGGAACGTCCAAAAAAAATTTAAAGATGTTTTAAAATGATGTATCGCCAATTACAATATTCCCTCTGCTACTGCTATGTGATAGCAACTGCCGGAATAACCCCCAGATGATATAGTCAAAAGCGTCGGACATGTTTGTAGATTCCATTGGAAGTCGTTGCAGCGGCAATTTCTCAGACTTTTTAACTTTGCGAATTGCTCCTTTGTATTTTTCTGAAGGAGCCATATTTAATGATGATTTGAGGCATTTGCAGTTGTCCTCGTTAATACTGATAGTTGGATAGCGTTCTGTATTAGTCTCAGCCAACATGTCGTTAATCAGTATCCATTTTGCGCTGTGCGAAATATTTCCTTGGTCTACTGACATCAACTGAACTGCCCATCCGCGTGATTGCAGTGCGCTTTGGGTGTGCTCGGCATAAGTTTTACGGCTGTTTGACATGTGATTGTTGCCGGAGCGGTCGTAAAACAGGTATATCATTTTTTTTCGATGTGGTTCGTAGTAGTCGCAAAAGAGTGCGGTAATATCATCAAGAATATCCGGTATAAGGACGTGAAACTCGTTGATTATCTTTATTTCATGTTCGTAGCGTTGAGCAATTACCATGCTTATCATGTTTCCAAAGTCTAAGCTGACATGTAGTGGACTGTGATAGTCAATATCAGTATCACGCAGGCATGTAGTATGTTTTTTGACGTTTTCTTGTCCGCCGTAGAATGAATCAACGTAGTCGTAGTTGTAAGTTGCCCGATAGAAGTGTTTTTCTTTGAGTTGTCCGTAAAACATTTCATCTACTGATAGCGGTTTAATACTTAAAAACGATGTACGAAAAACGTGTTTTGGATTAATTTCAGGATTGGAGTTATCTTTGAAGTAGTCAATACCCAGCACGTCAATATTCATCAACGACGATGTGATGGCAAAAAACGTGCTTTTTCGCCGTGCCGCCGTCAATTTTCCTTCCCACTCTCGTAGTTGTTTTTCCAAACTTTTACCGCCACCGGTAAGAGTTTGTCTCCGCAAATAGTTTACTTTGTACGCTAAATGGAATAT
>WRNK01000219.1 GCA_009776675.1 Methanimicrococcus sp. | reverse complement strand
GATGCCGTATAATTCTTCTTTTTTGGCGGCTTTTAAAATTTCTTCAACAGCGTGAGAATAAGTACTGCCGACTTCTGTGGCGCGAACCCGCGCTTCAATAATGCCGTATTCTTTTTCAAGAGCAGAGGCTTTATCTTCAAGCTTCTTTTTATCATCAGAAGCACGCCTTTGAGCGGACTCCAAATCATCAATATCTTTTTTGAGTTTATCAGATTCTTCAACCATTTTTGAAATATCGTATTGAGTAACCTTTGTGTCACTTTCCGCATTGTCTGCGTTTTCTTTCGCTTCGACGATTTCATTTTCAATGTCTTTGATTTCTGACGCTTTTCGGCGAAGAGCATCCGTTAAGCGGTCTTCATCACGAATCAATTGATTTTTCTCATTTTTAAATAATTCCAATTCTTCCCGCTTTTGATTAAGTATAATTGTTTTTTCAGCGTATTTCTTATCAACATCTGCAATTTTTGAAGCAAGCTGTTTTTTTTCTTCATTTTTGTCCGTTTGCTGTTTTAATACGGTTGCTTCTTTTTTGTTCGCGTCTGCAAGGGATTGCTCAAGCGTTTCAATTTCTTTTTTGCGGCTGTCGATTTTAACAAAAAGATCTTTGCGTTTGGATTCAAAGTCGCTTTCTTCTCGCTCCAATACGCCAATCGTTTCTTTCACACGCGAAATTTGACCTTTAATTTCTTCAATTTCTTTTTTGATTTGAATTTGTTCATCTTCTCCTTTTTGGCGGATTTCTAAATTCAAATCAGACAATTCGGATTCGGCGCTTCCTTGCTCAGCTTCTTTTTCTTTTATTTTATTTTCAGTTTCTTCTTCAAGCGCCGTGTATTTTGAAATTTCATTTTCGACATTTTTGAGTTCGGTTTTCGCATCTTTTAATTTCGCTAAAATCACATAGCCTTCATATTTTTGCTTCTCTTCGCGAAGGGTTTTGTATTTTAAGGCGTGATCTCTTTCCGATGACAAGCGGTCTAATTGTGCTTTCACTTCGTCAATGATAATATCAATTTTTTCAATTTGTTCTTTAACAATGTCAAGCTCTGCCAATGATTTTTGTTTCTTTTCATCAAATTCAGCGACGCCTGCAATTTCATCAATGATTTTTCGACGCTCAAACGGCGTCATTTTTGTCGTAATTTGGGACACATCGCCCTGCATGACAACATTATATCCTTCCGGCGTGACGCCGGCTTTGCTGAGAAGTTCATGAATTTCAGTTAAGCTGACGGCTTTTCCATTAAAGTAAAAATAGCTGTAGTATCCCGCTTTTGTCTGTTTGATCTTGCGGGAAATTTCAAAAGTATCCGCTTCGACAGGCGCTTTTCGATCTGTATTATCAAAGGTAATCGTCACTTGAGCAAATTCGGGCGGCTTGGATTTTGCATCATTAAAAATCAAATCTGTCAATTTTTCGGCACGCATGGTCTTAGAACCGGATAAACCAAGCGTAAAGAGAATCCCATCAACGATGTTTGATTTTCCGCTGCCGTTTGGTCCGGATATCGCCGTAAAGCCATCATAAAACGGGATTTTAATCCTTTTTCCAAATGACTTAAAGTTGACAAATTCAATTTCTTTAATGAACACTTACGTTCTCCTCCAAAATGTCTGAGTTAATCGTAAGTAATGACTTCCGTCCCATCTTCATCGACTGAAACGATGTGTTCTTTTTTTTCCGCTCCTGAACGGTTTTGCCCCTTTCCAAATCTTCGGCTTCCTCGATTTTGTTCAGCAATAATGTATTCACAGTTTGCGTTATAATCTTCTTCCGGATCTTCTTGTTTCGGACCTTTGTTGCTGCCGATGATATATTCACTTTTATCTGGTTTTTCCGGCGGCTGTTCTTTTGGAATTTTTTGAATTGTAAGAGGTCTGTTTTCAACAGGTGGCGGGCTTAGAGGCAGGTCCGGAACCGGTGCAGGATTTGTTAGTGGGAAGACATCAATAACCTCTTCCTCAGCATCTCCAAAATAAAAAGGATCGTTTTTGGCAGGAATGACTTTTGCCGGAACAAATTTTTCAGGCTCAGCATAATTCTTTTTTGCCGGAATAAATTCTTGATATTCCCAGCCGTCTGTCTTTCTGGAATTGAATGTAATCGGTGTAATCGGCGTTGCGGGACCGGTACTATTTGAAAATCCGGGCGGCTGTGTTACCGGCCGAATAGAATCGTATGGGGTGTATGTGTTTTTATCATTCAATTTAAAATGCTCAACAGCCGGTTGGTGATATGGCTGAGATAAAGGTGCAGTCGATACTGCTGGTGTCGAATAAGGAGTATAAAGAGGAGATGTTTCAAACGTTTTTGGATATTTTAATTTTTCCATTTCTCTTGCCAAAGTTTGCAGCGTTGTTTTCAGGTCGACGATTTCACGAACAATTCCGTCTTGAGTTGTTTTAATTTCATGAATTCGGTGTTCAATGTGGCGCAATCTGTCATAAGGAACAGTTTCAGGCTGAAGCTCATCACGAATCTCTTGAATCACAGATGTTCGCGTTTCTTCAGCAATTTCGCTGAATCTTGAATCCATCAGTTCTTCGATGTCATCGTAAATTTTTTTCTCAATTTTTTCAGTTCCGGTGTATCTGACTTTTCCGTTCAAAGTATCCCTCGATCAATCTTTAAATTTAGGTGGCGTAAATGTGTGTTAAATAAGCTAAATAAAATGTTAATCGTTTTTATTTGGATAATAATTGTTAGGTTTTATAATATATATAGCTTACATACGTTTCTGTATCCCGCAAATAT
>WRNK01000218.1 GCA_009776675.1 Methanimicrococcus sp. | reverse complement strand
ATACGGCTGCCATGACGGAATCGGACTTTCGCCTCATTTATGAAGCCATTGATATTATTGCATATGCCGGCGGCGATGTTCTTGTCATTCACCCGGGGCGTATTACAGGTGATGCCAAAAAATCATTTGGTCACATGATCCGCAATTTAAAGAAAATTGCAGAATACGCCGAAGATTCGGGTGTTTTGATTGGACTTGAGAACAAAGAAAAAACAGACCCGCTAAATCTGTGCTGCGATGCTGAAGAACTTATTTCAGCAATTCGCCAGACAGATTCCGACTATATCGGCGCCACCTTTGATATCGGGCATGCCAATTTAACGTGCGGCGGCGACCAAAAGAAGCTGGATGAATTTGTCCAAAAAATTGCACCCTATGTGGTCCATGTTCATGTTCATGACAATAATGGAAAAGACAACGGCCATTACGGCGGCGACGAACACCTCAGCCCCGGAAAAGGCATCATTGATTATTCTGTTTTAAAACATTTGGGCAATTATGATGAAACGTATAACCTTGAAGTGTTTTCGCCAATCGAATTTTATGAAGGAAAAGAATATTTAAAGAGCGTTTTTGAGAAATTTGAGAAATGAAAAAATTAAAAACAAAATCAAACCACAAAAATCGAAAATCCAAAATTTTAATAAATATGAAAACTGTTTAATTTTAAAATAAATGGCAGATTGAAAACATGATGATGAAAGAGGAAGGAAAACTTGTCATTTGGCCGGCTTACTTGGATAAAGAAAGAACGCGAGCCGAAGGACGCATTATTTCAAAAAAGAGTGCTGTTAATCAGCCGACACTTAATGAAATCACCAAAGCCGCTCAAAAACTCGGATTAACACCGGTTGTCCAAGAAGACAAATCTTATCCCGCTTCTTGGTGGGAAAAAAGCGGACGAATTTTAATTGACAACAATCAGCCGAAAAACGTATATGTACGCCAGATTGCTGCTGAAATTAAAAAAATAAGAGGAAATTAAATTCCCCTCACTCTTTTTTCCGTTCTTCCGTTATTATTCCAGCCCGCCGTTTAGCAGTTTCAGGAATGCTTCTGACGGCTTAAATACCAGATTTTGATCCGATATATAATCAAGCGGTTCATACTGTCCGTCATGGTACCAGTATATCTCATCGCTCAGTGAACCCGGTCCGTTTCTGAAAATATCGGGAACAGCGTGGAAGAATATTCCCAGCACACTCGTCACTTTCAAGTTGTTTATCGGATAGATCAGTGCCATATGTCGGGTTGGAGCGGCAACGATTGCCCCGCCCTTGCCGATAAACTCCTCGTGCTGCTCTAGTTCAAACAGGATGTTGGGTGCGAAAAAATGATTTTGTTCGACAGCGAAAATCTCATCCTCTCCGAAGTTGACCTTCACAGCTTGCAAAGGATAATTGCGGCGGATGTTCTCTATTCCGATGGCGAAAACCTCATCCTCCGTTTTGCCCCATTTCTCCATATCGCTTTTTGGGATGTTTTTGGTGGCGTAAGGAGAGTCATAGACAAGACTTGCGTATATTTCCCCCGCAAACGGACGATAAACGAATGCATCCGCATTCACATTTATGTATTCTTTGTCATGAAGTTTGGTACCGATATACTGTTTCACTTGATCAAAATCGTCCACAATTTTACTGAACTGTTTTTCAAAAGCCATTATTTCCATGATCGTATCAAAATGACTTGCGATGATGGCGGGATAAGTGTCCGGTCTGTTTTGAGCACACATCTTAGCCAGATTGACCAGCCCCATTTGAAATTGTTCCCATTGTGAAGGCAGACTAAAAGGCGATGGCATTGAATTGGGAGGCTCTCCCTCTTTTTTTTCTCCAAGGCGGAGGACAGCGTCTTCGATCGTATAGGGTTCGCCTTTTTGCCTGAAATAATCCTCAATTGCGGAAATGAAGGCTCGGTACTCGTTTTCTCCCAAGATTGACGCCCATTCCGGTACTGTTATATTTTCGTGATTGTCCATACTGATCTCCTCTAAAAATAAAAAAAATTTTGGATATATTTAAACATCTGATAGATTATTTGTTTGTTTTCGTCGTGACCTTAAAATAAAATGGCAGATTTGAAGATAAAGACGCTTAACATTGATAATAAAAAAGTAAAAAAGGAGGAATTTTCTTATGGAAAACAGCCAAGCACACATTACACTTTACACCCTTATCGGTGAATTCGATCGGGTGAAGAAAGCATTAACCGACCAATTCGCTCAAATGACCAAAGAAATTATCAATTCGTCCGATGAAAACGATGTGGAAAGCTTCACCATTCATCTTCTGGAAGGTACGGATATTCAAATCAACATCAATCACAATCCGGCATTCATCAAACAGCACATCTTTGATATGTACAACTTTTTTGCCGAGGTGAAATGTGCTAACCAAAAACTGCATGAGGGCGTGCTTGCTCAGATCAGGGTGTTCAATTGCGTTGTCGGCTGTTCCTTTGAGCTGGGCAGCGACCAAGAACGCATCAACTATATTGTCAACGCCATATTTACGGCAGCAAAGGACGTTAACGGTCTGGTGCTGATGCCGGACATGCGTTTGTTTAGAGGCGAGGGAAAACTGGTATTTTCTGCCGAGGGCAACAGTGATTTTGAAGAATACACCCCCATCGGCAACACCGATTTTATCGACAGCGGAGCAGAGGAATCGCCCGACGACGTCGCCCGCAAAGAGCGCTCCTTCGCAATTTTAGAGGAAAAGAGCATCCCCTATCTCTCCCACCTTCCCACGTCGGTGATGGAATCGGAAGCTGAACTGCGGTC
>WRNK01000217.1 GCA_009776675.1 Methanimicrococcus sp. | reverse complement strand
TGTCCTGCTTCTTTTTCATCTTTTGAGTTTTTGATTTTGAGTTTAAGATGATTCATTCATACTTTCTCAAAATCTCTTCAAAAGTGTCAGCAACGAAGTTCAAATTCTCTTTTCCAACGCCATATGTGCTGATTTTGAAATTTTTGGTCAGCCCCGGTTTAATGCCGTGGATTTTCTTTTCCTTCAATTCATTATAAAGAAAGAACCGCCCGTTCTTTGTTTTTTCTGAAATTTTAAAGAATCCCGGCGCTTCAAAAAACATCAAATCATGCTGATGCGGATTTTGACCAAACAATTTGAACTCTCCCGTATCTTCCAGTCGTTTGATAAACTTTTGAGCCAAATCCACTTCTTTTGCCCATTCATCCGGCTGAGAGCGGCGGTAGACTTCCGGAAATGACGCAATTAATGTCATAATCGGCGCGCCTCGGGAAGTACAGCCGATAAGTGCCACTTCTTTATTTTTATTGTACTGCGATTTTTTAAACAGTTCCGCTGCCCGCTCTTCATCACTCACACCCAAAACACCGATCGGACCGCAAGCCGACATGGATTTATGACCGCTGCCGACAACGTAGTCAACGCCCATTTTTTTGACATTGATCGGCATTCTTCCGACAGCGTAAGCACCATTAAGAAGGACCGGAATCTCATATTCATGAGAAATTTGAGCAATCTTTTTCACATCGGCCAGATTTCCGTAATTGCCGTCAGGATATGTCAGCATTGTCAAAAGCGGTTTTTTCCCTTTTTGCTGAATGCCGGCTTCTATGGCTTCCTTAAAATCTTCCGGCTCAATTTGTTTTTCCGGCTTTTTTGTAAAAACAACATCAAGTCCGGCACATTCGGCAGCCACTTTACTGGAATAGTGTGCCCAAGCATCCATCACCACATAATTCTCGCCTTCGGCTTCTTTTGCCAAGTGATTCATGACCGCAAATTTAGATTCACGCGCACCGTTCATCACACGCGCTTCACTGACGCCCAAAAATTCAGGCAAAGCTTTGTGAACAAATTCTTCTATCGGCGGCTTTTTAATCATGTCCAAAACGCCGTTACAATAATCACAAACGGAATACCCATCACCCCATTCCAAAAGCGCCTCTCGGGCGGCTTGTGTTAATTTTCCTGCGGTTTGAAGCGGATCAATGTTGATAAAATCACGTACATCGCGCTTGATGTGTTGAAACATTTGTAGAGAATTGCTGTTTAGAGGCATATGAATTACTTCTTGAAGGTTTTTGGAAAAATTTTGTTACAAAAAAAATGTTGTCCAAATTTGTTTGTACAAATTTGGCCGTAAAATATGGCTGCAAAAATTAAACAAAAAAGAATCAAAGTATTGATTTATTTTTGTCGGGCAGCTTTCGCAAACGCATCAGAAAAATCATCACACATTTTAACAATTTTGTCGGTGACATCTTTTAAAATGGCAAGCGGCTTTTCGCCCGGCATTGTTTTCATGTAGAGAACCGGCTGTCTTTCAACGGAGTTTGATAATCTTTTGACATCATAAAAAGCGGTTTCAACACGCGGATCTTCAATAAGGGCGGCTTTGATAATATTCATGAGGGTGTGTGTTTCCCCTTTGACGAGAATTTCCATTTCGTCTTTTCCCTGTGATAATATTGTAATTTCCATAATCATTTCTCATTTAGGTTATTTGAATCGAATCATTGTATCTTTATATTGAGCTGGCAATGCCTTTGCCGTATCCCTCAGCCAATTTGCGGTGTTCTCTGTTGCCGCAGTGGGGACATATTAAAATGTTTTCATTTCTGACCAAATTGGTTTTACATTTGGTACAGTAGGCTTTGAGGACACCCAGATGACTGTCAACGGTGGATAAACCGATTTTGCTGCTGTCAATAACTTTGGCACGGACAATATCATTAATACAAAACTCATCTGAAACAGTTTTTGCATATCCGTCTTTAATGTTGGAAATATAAATTTCAGCGTTGCCGTTATTGACAATTTCTTCATCAAGGCTTTTTTCGGCGGCGACAATTTCAACACGGGCATTGGATTCACGGATATCTGTGATGGAGGCGATGACAATGTCACCTTCAGTAATGACGTTGGGTGTTTTTGCTTTTGGAATCACTGTGATAATGCGGTGCTCATTATTGGTGCCGACGACACCCGGAACAGTTGCGCGGATGGTTCCGTCATCATTGATGGTTCCAAAACCGGGTTTGTATTCTTCGATGACACCGACGGCTTCTCCCGGAAAAACGAATTGTTTTGTCTTTTCAAAGACCATTTTTTCAGGACGCTTTTTCTTTTCAAATTTTTTACCGCCTTTTACATCACGGCGATCTTTTCCGAATTTGCCGCTGCGGTCACGTTTTTCAAATTTGCCGCTGCCTTCTTTGCGGCCGTTTTCAAATTCTGTATGAGCCGGGAATCTGTCTTCACGAAAAGCAGGTCTTCCGTCACGCGTTCTTTCTTCACGAAAAGCGGGTCTTTCCTCGCGTGTTCTTTCTTCACGAAAAGCGGGTCTTTCCTCGCGCGTTCTTTCTTCACGAAAAGCGGGTCTTTCCTCGCGTGTTCTTTCTTCACGAAAAGCAGGTCTTTCCTCGCGTGTTCTTTCTTCACGAAAAGCGGGTCTTTCCTCGCGTGTTCTTTCTTCGCGCGGCGGCAATTCTTTTTTAATGTGTTTTTCAATATCGGGATTTACGGTAATTTCCGGTCTGGGCTTTCTTGGAATTTTTGAAGCCCTTTCAGTTACAGCAACCGATTCATGTTTTACTTCAACTTCCACAGTCTGCTCCGGCATATCTCTTT
>WRNK01000216.1 GCA_009776675.1 Methanimicrococcus sp. | reverse complement strand
AAAGAAAACAAATAAAAAAATGAAAAAACAAAGACAAAAAACAAAAACAAAAAACAAAACAGAAAAACAAAACAAAAAAAAATGAAAAACAAAACAAAATAGAAAAACAAAACAAAAAAAATGAAAAACAAAACAAAAAAAAGAAATGAATCGGATTGATTCACTCTTTTTCATACTTTTTTGCGTTTTATTTCATCTTTTTACTGAGATGTAATTTAGATTTGATATCGCCCCACACTTCTTTTCCAACCTCAGAGTAGTTGGATGTGTTTGCGCCTTTGACGCCGAAGAGATATGCAACAAGTCCGAGAGCCGCCAACACGACAAGACCGATGGCTCCGACAACAATGTAAAGGATGTAAGAGCCGCTGATAGAGCCGAGGAGGTTTGATGGACCGACTGTGATTGCTGCAATGTTTTCCTGAATAGGCTGAATCACACCGTCTTCTTCAAAAATGACTGAGTAAGAGCCTTCTGTCGGAACTTTAAAGGAAAACGATGTTGACTTTGATTTACCGGCATCAACTGAAACGGTTTTGGTCGTTGTGTTGACAACTTCGCCGGTGCTGGTGTTTCTGACACTCACCGTCAAATCGTGTGAATCGTTTGCAAGACCGACATTTGTGACATCAAAAGACAATTTAATGGTGGACTTGGCTGTCAAATTTTCTTTGTTAAAACTGAAATTCGAGTAGGTGAAATTTTGAAGAACACTCACGGATCTTGTCGTATTGACATAACCCTCTCTGCTGGCTTGAAGTGTGCCCGACTGTGTGAAGTTGTATCTCAAAATACCGCTGGCATCAGTTTGACCAATAAGTGTGCCATATGTAATTGAGGCGCCTGAAACAGCAGATCCGTCTAAAGCATCCGTCACCCGAATGGTTCCTTCCGTTCCTCGATAAATCTGTTCAGGAGAAACAGAAATTGTCATGTTGCGCAATCTTTCAGTGACAGTCAAAGTTGCACTGCCGTTGACGTATCCCGCTTTATCAGCCGTGATTCGAATTGCTCCGACACTGTTTGGCGTGTATGAAATCATACCGGAAGAGTTGGTGGTTCCGACGCTGGTGCCGTTTGCCGTGACAATCACACCTTCAATGGTTACACCGCGGTCTTTGACAGTGATAACAACAGGATCGCCGACCGTCACTGTTGACGGCGTCACCTCAACTTCCAAAGATGTGTTGGAACCGATTTCAAGAGAAACAATCGGTGCAAATCTCAAAACGGAGGAGTTGTCACCGACCTTAAAGGACATGGAAGAGTTGCCCACCGTCATAAAGTCAACGGTGTTTCCTGAAGAAAGGGAAACAGAATCATCGTTTATAAGTTCAATTCCGGATGATGTGAAAGAACTGACTTTCATCTTTCCGTATTTTGCGTCACCTTCCACTCTTGTTAATTGATCGGAAATTTGGAAAACACCGTTAATCAAAACGATGCTGCTTTCTGTTCCTTGGAAAACGGAATCAACGTGGATGAGAATGGCGTCGACTTTGTCATTTCGGTTCACAGACATTTCATAAACGTAAGTTTCGTTTGAGCGCGCGAATCCGGAATCAACTTCTCTGCCGTCTTTTTCAAGAATGAATTGAACAATATTTCCATTGATGTCGATTTGATTGACTTTTAAAGCATAACCGCCTTCAAGAGTCAAATATTGACCCATGTACATGCTTCTTTTGTCATTGTCGTCCATTAAAACTTTGGAGAGATTTCCGCCGCTCAAAAGACTTGTGCCATTTGAGCCTGCAAAATACTTTTCTCCCATGAACCCGATCACTTGGTATTCGCCCCAGTTTCTGTATCCGTATGTCACATTTGTAACATTGGAAGAATAAGTCAAATTGCCTCTTGCGATTGTTCGGCTTGAGTTGGTTAAAGTTTCATTAATCGTAATTCTTTCCATGGATCCGGTATCATCGTTGATGTCAAAGTAGAATCCTTCAAAATTGTCAGGCGTCCATACACTGATATCGTAATTTGGAGTACCAAAATCAGAAACAGTTCCTCTGATTTCATAAATTCCGGGTTCGGTATATTCGATCACCGGAGCGAATTTTAGAGTGGAATTGTCAGAAACAATGAAATTCATCTTGCCCATTAATGAGACCGTTGAATTTTGACTCAAGGTAACGCTTTCACTATTTGTCATTTCAATTAATGTACCGGAAACACTTCTAATTTCCATTTTGCCGATTTTTTCTCCGCTTTTAAGTGGTGTTAATTGATCAGAGATTTGGAAAACCCCGCTAATCTGAACAATACTGCTTTCAGTACCTTGGAAGACCGAATCAACATGCACTTTAACAAATTCAATATCTCTGTTGTTGATTTTTTTCTCATAAACGTAATTCTCGCCTGAGCGTGCGAATCCTGAGTCGATTTCCCTGCCGTCTTTTTCAAGAATAAATTGAACAATGTTTCCATTGAGATCGATTTGATTGGCTTTTAAAGAATAGCCTTCTTCGAGTGCGTAATATTGACCCACCCTCAACATTGTCCGATTGTTTTCATCGATCAAAACTTTAGAAAGGTTGCCACCGCTCATTAAATCGCCGGCATAGTATTTGTCACCCATGAATCCGACAATACTATAGCTGCCCCAGCTTGAATAACTGTAATTTGTGTATGACGGCGTTGTGGTATAGTTAATAGATCCTCTGGCAAGCGTACGACCGATATTTGTAATCGTCATACTTTCATTGCCTTCACCATTGTCCAAATTATAATAAAAGCCGGAGAAACTGCGGGAATCCCATGTGTAAGTTGTCGGCATTCCGTCTGTCCAAATAC
>WRNK01000215.1 GCA_009776675.1 Methanimicrococcus sp. | reverse complement strand
CACCGTTCGCGTATCCAGCGACGATATTCTTCGGCTATGTGTTGCGCTTTTACGGTAGGCTTGAACATGAAGTCGCCCCAATACGGGTATTCGTCCTGTAACATGAATCCGATGCTGTCGCAAATCTCATACCACCGTTCGGGCGGGAAGCCGATACAATAACGCATCATACGCCAGTTCATGTCTTTAAAACGTTCGTGCAGGGTTACAGGCCACTGTTTGTCCCACGGCAAACCATCCCGGTCGGGGTCTTCAAAAAAGCGGAAAATACAGACATTCGTGCCACGCATGTAATAGGGTTTTTCGTTCAACAACGCAATCTTTCGTTCCGTATCGAAACGGAACGTACGCATCCCGAACGAAACACGTTTATCATCTGCTCCCGTACTTAACGTCAATTCGTACAAAAACGGCGATTCGGGACTCCACAGCTGCGCCCCTTTCATATCAATTTCAAAATCAACTGTCACGAACCCGTTTCCCCCGGTTGTTTCCGGTTTGAATTTCCGGGATGAGACAATCTTCCCGGAGGCGGCTTCGGCAACGTGAGCCATCAATTTTAATCCTTCGGGCGAACCGGTTTCTATTTCGGCCACTACGCGCAGTTTTTCATCCACAACATTCGGAACACACTGTATATTATTAATATAAGGCTTGTTAGACAATGTAATTTCCACATGATCATATATGCCGGGGATATATTTGATTTTCTCAAAATCATGTCCATCCGGTATCGTATCGGCAAGCTGTGGCCGGCAACCGATGCCTACGACTATCTCATTGGTTTGCCCGGCTGGCAACAAAAAAGGTTTGATGTCGAAATAGGAAGGCGTAAAACAGTACTGATTCTCACCGGCGAATTGGCCGTTGATATACACTTTGGTGTGGTACTTCGCTTTATGGATTTTAAGTTCAATTTTATCAAAATCTGTATTCTCCAGGTCAAATTGGCGTTTATGCCAATACCAACCGTCGAGGTAAACCGTACCTGCCGTATCAATCGCCGGAACAGCCAGATCAACTAATCCGGGCACCGGTATCACCGAGCTATAACCACCAACTGGCAATTCCCCCTCAGTTTTGACAATCATCCATTCGCCGTCTAAACGCATCACTTGCCGTTTCGGCGTATCTTGCGATGAGCAGGAAAGGAAAATGGCGGCAAACAAAGCCGGTATGCAAATATAATGAAGCAGTTTACATCTGGATTGCTTCGTCCCTCGCAATGACGATGTTATATGACATTTGCTCAAGGTTTTTAAAAGTTCCGATAATTTAATTTGAATTGTTTTTTTTGGGTATAACATAAGTAAAATATTTTGTTGGTTAATAATCAGCTTTTTAAATCACCTTCGCTTGAGGACAATCCATCTTTTGAAAAAAGGATCATCTATTTCGTATTTATCGGTTTTAATCAGTATACCTTTTTCTGTCAGTCGTTTCAACGAACTGTAAATCGTACTCGGTGCGCTTGTATTCTTATTCAAAACAGGGATTGAAAGCAAATTGGTATGCTCAAAAGCAAGTTCAATCAATACTTTTTTGTCGGTATTGATGAAGTTACTCCATAACCGTTCAAAATCATTGTCGTGCAACAGAATAATATTTTCAATAGTCTCGTTTACAATGTTTTCTGAATATTTTTGGCGTTCCAGCGCCATCCATATATGAAAAGCCAATTGTTGCGTATAATGGGGATGACATTGCGAAAAGTTCAATATTTCTTCCGACAATTCGAGCTTCCTGTTTGTAAGGATTTCAAAACGGTTTTGCAAAAAACCGGAAAAATCGCTGTGAGATATTTTACTAAGCGTAAACAACTGCCCGAAATGATAGAAGGGCGACTTTTTATTTTCAAAAATTTGCTTCATCATCGACTCAGAACTTCCGGAAAAAACATAATTGATATTCTTATGAAACTGAATGACAGAACGCAACCGTTTATCCAACGCTTTATCTAACGACAACAAGTCTTGAAATTCATCAAAAACTACTATCGGTCGTTTTTTTTCTTCACCTAATTTTTCGATTAAGTTCAGCACATCTTCCAAGTGCATAAAACTATCTATATTCGGTTGAAATCCTACTTCAACATGGTTTGTAACCGGGTCAACCGACAACATGGGAATGATCCTGAAATTGCGAATCATAAATTTCAGTTTCTCATAAGGATATTTTTTGAAAAGTTGTTTCAATAGTTGGGTAGCAAAATCGACCGTATTGGTAAGCAGTTGTATATCCAACCACAAAAAAGGTCTGTCTGTATTTGCAACAACCCTATTAATCAAACTTGTCTTGCCAAACCGTCGCGGGGCAATCATAATAAGATGATTGCTGCTCGAAATGATTTGGGATAATCGTTCAACCTCAATGACCCTGTTCGTAAAAAAATCATCGGAAACAACCGCCCCAAATTTAAACGGATTCATCATAACAGACTGTTTTTAAAACATTTATTGTTGCGAAAAAACTCGCAACGAAATTTTTCGCAAAAGTACATAGAAAAACAATTGTTTCCAAAAGATTCCTTAAAAAAATTCTTCGATTCTATCTTAACACGAAAAACGATTTTATTTCAATTTTTCTTTTTTCAACAAAAAAAATTGGTAACTTTGCCAAAAATTATCAGTAATGAAAGCGCCAAAGAAATTAACTTACGGACAATCGAATTTTGAAAAAATTCGAAAAGAAAATTACGTATATGTAGATAAGACCCGTTTTATTGAAATGATAGAAAACGAGCAAAACAGTTATCATTTTTTGATTCGTCCGCGCAAATTCGGGAAATCGTTGTTTCTTTCAACGCTATTTCACTATTA
>WRNK01000214.1 GCA_009776675.1 Methanimicrococcus sp. | reverse complement strand
CACTGAATTTTGAAAAAATCAAAGCATAGTTATTAACATCGAGCCACTAAAAATGTTGATAACCACTGAATTTGAGAATTTTTTATATGCGTTGGCCCTGAGTGAAATACTGTCAATTTTAAAACGTATTTTTCAATACTCAATTATTCTCAATTTTCTCAATTTTCATTTAATTTCCGCCAATGTCGTCATGATTTTTCTGTCTAACGCCGCTAATTCAGATTTGAATTTTTGCAGTTTTGGCGCGTTGTTCCATTGGCTTTCAAGGATTTTGTACAGAATGGGAATGTCGTTTTCCATTTTATCTATGTTTTTCTGTGTTTCTTCTATCTGACGCGGCAGATGTTCGAGCGCAGAAATAAAGTATCGTGCGGCTGTTTCCGGCGTTTTTGCCAAAAGACCGTGGTGATGAATGTATTCTTTTTTGTTATTGCCAATAACGTAAAACATATTGTATTTCTGTGCGTTATCGTTCTTATCGCGAAAGGAGTAAGTACGCACCTCAAGTTCAAAACGGAACAGGGTGCCGATTTTCATCAGCAAACCGGTCGTATCGGTTTCTTTTTCAATTTTTTGTAACCTCTCGCCCATCTCTTTTGCTGACGACGTCTGTATCATGTCCAAAACAACCGGATTGGAGCGTTTTCCGTTTTCGTCCTTCGGCGCCGCCGTGTTGAAATAATTCCAATTGTCCGTCAATCCGGCTATTTTTCTTTTTTCGTTTTCAAGCGTATATTGGGTATATTCCAATTTCCGTTCCGTATCGGCGCGGCTCCTGTTGAACGCCTTACGCTCATTTTCCAACGCCATGATGACTTTTTCAATCCGTGCCTTTTCCAACAAATCGTTGTTGCCGCTCATCACGGCGACGTACTCGGCAAAATTCATCACGCCGCTGTCGTCCATCGCGCCCTCGTCGATGGTGCGCAGGGTGAGGCTGCCACGTTTCATCTGATTGATAAACATCTGATTGTGTTTCAGGATATTGAATTTATAGGGTATCCAAGGTGTTTTCGGTGGCATAGATGAAACAGTGTACAGATTAAATTCTCAGGAGCCTCTTTTGTAGGTGCCCAAATCAGAGATAAAGAATTAAGTACCATGATGTTCATTGTATTTTCGGTAATATTCCGCAATTTTTCCGCGCATTGCGACAGTTTGTTTTGGGGATGGTCGTCATACATCGGGTCTATCAGCCGCATGTCCAACGACATCTTGCGGGCGTATGACGTGGCAATGAGCATTTTGGCTTTCCGTTCGCTTTCGGTGAGCGGCACTCTGCCCAATCTTTCGCCGTCGCCGGTGCGGGCAAATTCAATCAGTTTTTGGGTAAATTCCTGCTGTTCGGAGGTGGGCTGTGCGGTATGTAAAACGGGTTGAAGCGCAGGACGGTCAAGCCTTACGTCTTCGGCTGTGCGGTAGTCTGTGATTTGATGATAAAAGGTGGTCAATTCCGGGACTTTGATAAAATGCCGAAACCTTTCTTTTCGGATGATTTCATTGGTTACTGAAAATTCATAATCCGTTGTTTTTTTGGCAAATACTGCCGCCCAAGCGTCGAATGAGCGGATGTCCTGTGCCTCCAACGCCCGCGGTCGTAAATATTTGAATATAAGATACAACTCAACCAACGAATTACTGATGACGGTTCCCGACAGAAACGTGGCGCACAAATCCCTGTTTTTCTTTTTTTGTATGGTACGAATGGCATACAGCATGTTCAACGCCCGTTGACTGCCTTCGGGTTTGCCAAGACCGGAAACCCTGTTGTAACGTGTTGTGTATGTCAGGTTTTTGAAAATTTGAGATTCGTCGAGAAATATGTGGTCAAAGCCCATTCGTAAAAAATCAATCGTATCATCTCTTTGTTTTTCAATACGGTAACGAATATGATTCAATTTAGCGGCAAGGTTTTGTTTTCGGACAGCCAAACCTTTGAGCAAACCTTTGGACGCTACTCTTCCCGTCTGCTTTTCCAAAACTTCCAAATCTGCAGTCAGCGCGTCCAATTCAGCCTGTAATATTTTCTGTTGAATTTCAAGCGATTGCGGGATTTTGAAAAATTGGTTGTGGGTGGTATCACCGCGTCCCAATCGTTGTTTTTGATTTGGTAGAAAAAGCGTAAAAAAAAATTGCACAATCAAAACAATAATTATACTTTTGTGTCGTTTTTATATTGAGTAATCACTCACTCATCCTTAAATTAATATAAAAAATAAAAATATGCCAAGGACAAAAGAACAAAACATGGCGATACGAGCCGAAAAGAAGCAGTTGATAATGGATATGGCGATGCGCCTTTTCGCCGAAAATGGATTTGAAGGTACAAGTACTGCAAGCATTGCCAAACATGCGGGTATTTCTCATGGGTTGATATTTAAATACTTTGAGAGTAAGGATGATTTGCTGCGTCAGATTTTGATTTCCGGCAGTAAACGGTTTTTGGAAAATTTGTTTCCGGAAATGACCATGAATGATTTATTGACAAACATGGATAATTATTTAGACTATATCGGGGAGAATAAACATTTTTTAAAACTGTATTATACCCTCGCCCTGCAACAACTTAAAGTGATGCGAAATCTCGGTTTTTCGGAAAATGAACTTATCCCTATGCAATATGTGATGAACCTTTTCAAAAAACAATTTGGGAAAAAGGCTTTAGAGGAATTTTTGTTGTTATCGGCTATCTCGGAAGGATTTACTATTTTGTCCCTACTGTTTGGCGACCAACAAGATTTGTTTCCGATTGATACATTAAAAAGTGTAGTGCTGAAATTCATCAGGGAACGGTATTTATTGAATGAAAATAGTTCGATAGTTTTATAGTTCGATAGTTTTATAAA
>WRNK01000213.1 GCA_009776675.1 Methanimicrococcus sp. | reverse complement strand
CCCCTTTTTCCCAAAGCCATTTGTTGATTTTGAGGACGGTACCCCGTTTTTATCGAGGTGGTTTAGAAACGATGTTTCGTTTTTCTTCGCTAAGGCGATTTAGAAACGATGTTTCGTTTTTCTTTGCTAAGGCGATTTATAACTGCTGTTTCGTTTTTTTCAATTTTTGAATTTCACCCGTTATCGTTTTTAAGAAAAATTCTTAATTTTTGGTTTGTTTTTATTCCCTTTGATCTCCGAAAGCAAAATCTTCAGGAATCATATGCTCTTTTAATTTTTCTTTGACATCTTCGGGAATTTCTGTCGTGACTTTTTTGCTGAAATCGTAATGGACGATGACGGCACGTCCTGTGACGCACAGGCGTCCTTCCTGCCAGGCTTCATGATAAAATGTAAATGATTTGTTTCCGACGCGCTGAACATATGTTCGAATTTCAACGTCATGCTGGAAAAACATTTCCTTTATAAAATCATATTCGGTGTGTGCCATAATAAGCGACCACGTCTTGTACGAAAGATTCAAATTCGGTTCAAACATCCGAAAAATCGGATTTCTTCCAAGCTCAAACCAGTTGGCAGGGACTGTATTATTAATGTGTCCAAGACCATCCACATCTCCAAATCGAGGAGTTACCGTTATTGTAAACATGGTGTCTTGTAAGCTCTTAAAATCTATTTAAATTTATCAGTTCAAATCCATTACAATTCAAGTCCATTTATCAGTCCAAGCCCCTAATTATAATGATAATACATGACAAATGCATGAAAAGATATATAAGCGATTAATGGTTTTCTCAGTCAGATTCGATTTTTTGGTTTTTTGTTTCATGATATTTCATGAGCCGCCAAACATCGTTTCATGTATTGTAAAAAGAGGGGATTATATTATTCGAAAATCTACGCTTCCTTGATACGACGCTTCGTGACGGTGAACAAACACCCGGCGTGGCGTTGAGTACAGACGACAAAATAAAAATCGCAACAGCCTTGGATGATTTGGGTGTGGACATTATTGAAGCGGGGTCCGCCGTTACATCTGAAGGAGAGCGTGAAGCCATCCGAGCGGTAGCAGCACTCGGGCTTCGAGCGGAAATTTGCAGTTATTGCAGAGTGCGCACATCTGATATTGATTTAGCATTAGAATGTGATGTTGATTCCGTTCATCTGGTTGTTCCATCTTCCAATCTTCATATTGAAACCAAACTGAAGAAAGATATTCGTTTTCAAAAAGATAGAGAAGATGTTTTGGAAATGGCCGGCACTGTTGCAGAATATGCCAAATCGCATGGGTTAATTGTTGAGTTCAGCGCCGAAGACGCATCTCGAGCGGATTTCAAGTTCTTAAAGGAACTTTATGCATATGGTGTTTCCCATCATGCGGACAGATTGTGTTATTGCGATACGGTCGGCATGTTAACGCCGGAAAAAACGTTCAACATTTTTTCGGAACTTGCTTACGCAGCCGGAGCTCCGATCAGTATTCACTGTCATAATGATTTCGGACTTGCAACAGCCAATACAGTTGCAGCTCTCCGGGGCGGCGCTTCTCAGGCGCATGTCACAATCAATGGGATTGGCGAGCGCAGCGGAAACGCGGCTTTAGAAGAAGTTGCTGTTTTATTGGCACATGTTTACGGCGTCCAAACCAAAATCAAAAACGAGGATTTATACAAAGTTTCAAGGCTCGTCAGCCGATTGACCAACATTCCCGTTGCACCAAACAAAGCGCTTGTCGGCGGCAATTCGTTTACACACGAAGCCGGAATCCATGTGCATGATTTGGTCAAAAATACGGCATCTTATGAGCCGCTGTCTCCCGAATTTGTCGGGCGCACACGGCGTGTTGTTCTTGGAAAGCATGCCGGTACCAGTTCCATTGAATTGGCGATTAAAGAATTGGGATTCCAAGCGGATGAAAATCAAAAGCAGGACATCTTTAAGCGTGTCAAGGAAATGGGTGACCAAGGCTACCGTGTCACAGATGCAGATTTGTATGCCATCGCAGAATCCGTTTTGGAAATGCACCATGAGCCGACCGTCAAATTAAAGGCATTTTCAGCCTTTTCCGGCAGACCATCCATTCCGATGGCTTCTGTTGTTTTAGATGTCAGCGGCAAAGAAGAAGTTGGTGTAGACACCGGAGATGGTCCGGTGGACGCAGCGGTTCGGGCAATTCAAAAGGCAGTCTCTTCTGTCGGTGATATTTTGCTTGAAGAATATCATGTCGATGCGATTAACGGCGGAACGGATGCTTTGGTTGAAGTTACAGTTAAGCTTTCAAAAGACGGCAAAATTGTTACATCCCGCGGGGTTCGCACAGACATTATTGAAGCATCGGTTGAAGCGGTTATCAACGGCATGAACCGGTTGGTTTAAAGCTGTCCCGCGCTTGATTTCAAATGAATTGAATTGTTTTTTCAATTCTTTTCATTTTTCTTTTTATCCCGATTTTAAGCGCAGGAAACATTATTAAATATCATGCTTTTAATTAGTATCTCATTTCAAAATATTATTATCACAACGAAAAGTTATCAAATCAAATAAATTCAAACGGTTGAATTTCAATCAAAAGAGGAATGTTATGACAAAAAGTTCGGCAGAGCAGATGAACGGCGCAAAAGCGTTCATCGAATCTCTTAAAAAGGAAGGCGTGGACACGATATTCGGCTATCCGGGCGGTGTTTTGCTCCACATTTATGATGCGATTTATGACAGTGATTTGCGTCATATCCTTGTCAGGCACGAGCAGGCGGCGGCTCACGCGGCTGACGGCTATGCCAGAGCAACGGGCAAAACAGGTGTCTGTTTGGCAACATCGGGTCCGGGTGCTACAAATTTAGTGACAGGTATT
>WRNK01000212.1 GCA_009776675.1 Methanimicrococcus sp. | reverse complement strand
AATCCGATGATTCAAAGATAAAAACAGGAAATTGATGATGATACCCCACCATCATCAATTCCAACAAATATAAATCTTCCAAAGACGATTAAAAGATGAATTTTATGGCAAAAGTCTCTGAATACTATCCTCAAATTTTGTACACAGTTCTTTTTATCGTTTGTTTCGTTTTATTTTCAAGCTCCTATAGCGATGAAATGGATTTAGAAATACTTATACTCTTTCTTTTAGCACTGGTTTTGCCCGGGATCGCCATAACGGCTCATTATGCCATTAAGAACATTGCTCATATCGAAGGCTTTGGTCCAAGAATAAATGGTTTTCTTTGGTTGTTTATACCTTATTTTCAGTCTTATATTTTTATTCTTGCGGCGCATGTTTTAGTTTTTTTAATCACCATTGATGTTTTAAATCCCCTGATTCAACTTTTTGTCCTATTGTTATTTAATCCCATTTTTATCTTTATTTTACTGCTGTATGTTGTAAATCGAATAAAAACGATGGTTCTTCGCT
Organism: Methanimicrococcus sp.; assembly: GCA_009776675.1. Next base: position 2,343 of record WRNK01000212.1, on the reverse strand, counting down.
ATTTCAAGTGGTAATCAAATCAGAATCCTATGGTTTATTTTGGATTGTATCAAAGCAATGACTGTTTTTATGAATCATTTATATGGAAAAAAGAGATTTTATTCCGGTCATTTTAATCGATGATGAAAAGGGTAATTAAAACGGGGTCGTGGTAAGAACGCCCACGTCTCAATAATCATAAATTTCATATACCGTCGTCATGACCCAAAAAAATATAGCTCAGCCGGAAATTTTAATCCAATCAAAATTGTTTTTTCTTATGAGTTCGAATTGTTTTTTATTGCTAATTTTTAATTCTTTAAAAAATGTGATGGGTCTGTTATTATATCCGTAATTTTTAGGATTAAATGAATTATCTTTGTGATATAAATCATTCATAAATGTTGAAAAATGCATAGATCCATCCGGACCGGCTCTGTCTTTAATGATTTCTTTTGCCATGCTTATAAGTTTGTCCAAAGCTTCGTTCTTTATTTGTTCTGCAGTTTTACTTTTAGGAGAGCGGCTTTTGCTTTTATTTTCGTTCTTATCCATTAATTGGTCCATTAGCAAAAAACGATCACATGCGGCCCTGAAAGATGAGGGAGTTTTTCCTTCTCCTGCGCCAATCACAAAATAATTTTCGTTTCTAAACCTCACTGCAAGTTTTGTAAAGTCGCTATCACTTGTTGCTAAACAAACACAATTTATGTTGCCTTTGTGTAATATATCCATTGCATCAATGATCATTGCTGAATCGGTTGCATTTTTTCCTTTAGTATTAGAGAATTGTTGTATGGGTTCAATAGCAAATTCAAGCAATAATGGCTTCCAACCACTTGCTTGTTGCAGTGTGAAATCACCATAAATCCGCTTATATGTCACATTTCCAAATTCGTTTAATTCATCCATTAATATTTTGAAATAATCTTGGGAAATATTCTCGGAATCTATAAGCAATGCAATTGTTTTGTTTTCTATCTCCATACGTTTCTCTCCATTTCAGCAAAAAAATTATTCGATCAAAAAAAGGAAAATCTTCATCTAAACGCTTCCAACTCCCCCAAATCCAGTGTCGCAAAATAATCCTCAACTTCCTCAGCCCGTCGAATCTTTTTAACACTCCCATCCTCTCTCAAAAGCAACTCTGCCGACCGAAGCTTGCCGTTATAATTAAATCCCATGGCATAACCATGAGCCCCCGTATCGTGAATGACAAGAAGATCCCCTCTCTCTATTTCGGGAAGCATTCGATCAATGGCGAATTTGTCGTTGTTTTCACAAAGCGATCCGGAGACGTCATACTTATGAGTCAGAGGCTTGTCTTCTTTTCCAAGAACGGTAATGTGATGGTAAGCCCCGTAAATGCCGGGCCTCATTAAATTTGCCATACTGGCGTCTGTTCCGACATAATCTCTGTAAATCGATTTCAGGTGGCGAACCTGAGTGACAAGATAGCCATAAGGTCCCGTAATCACGCGACCGCATTCCAAATAGATTTTAGGCGGCTTTAATCCGTTTTTGACAAACGTTTCATTATAAGCTTTTAAAACGCCCTCTGCTACCCTGTCAAACGAAACACGCTCTTGTTCGGGACGGTAGGGGATTCCAATGCCACCGCCGAGATTGATGAATTCAAAATCAATGCCGACCTTCTTTGAAATTTCAACAGCCGCTTCAAACAAAATGCGTGCCGTTTCGACGAAATAATCGGTATTCAATTCATTTGACGCAACCATTGTGTGCAAACCAAAGCGTTTGACACCTTTCTTTTTGAGAAGTTCGTAGCCTTGGAACAATTGTTCTCTTGTAAAACCGTATTTTGATTCTTCCGGTTTTCCGATGATGGCGTTTCCTTCTTTGAGCGGTCCCGGATTGTATCGGAAACAGACAAGATCGGGGAGTCCGGCGGATTTTTCTAAAACATCAATGTGCGTAATGTCATCCAAATTGATGATGGCGCCAAGTTCTTTGGCTTTAATGAATTCTTCCGCCGGCGTATCGTTGGAGCTGAACATGATGTCTTCTCCGACGATGCCTGCTTTTTCCGCCAAAAGAAGTTCGGGAAGAGAGCTGCAGTCCGCACCAAAGCCTTCTTCCTTTAANATTTTCATAATAAANGGATTTGGAAGCGCTTTGACGGCAAAAAATTCTTTAAAACCGGTGACGATTCCAAAAGCACGTATCAATTCCTTTGCATTTTCACGAATGGCTTTTTCATCATAAATGTGAAACGGCGTCGGATAGGTTTTTGTAATCTCTTCAATTTTTTGCTTTGTGAACGGTAATTTTTTGGAAGCCATATTGATTCTCCGATTTTGGTTTTAAAAATATGTCTTTTTCTACGTCAAAAACCTATATTAT
>WRNK01000211.1 GCA_009776675.1 Methanimicrococcus sp. | reverse complement strand
TGTTTAATTTTATCAAATATGAATGTGTTTAATTTTATCAAATATGACTGTTCCTAAATATAAAATATATAGGTTCAGGCGCTTTAAATCAATTATTGAAACAAATTGAAAGATAAAAGATGAAAGATAAAAGATAAAAGATGAAAGATGAAAGATAAAAGATTGAAACATCAATAGAGTTTTTTATAGGAGTTTTGTTAATTCTCTTTATTCAAATTTTCGGATTTATTATTATGCCATTCCTTGATTCTGTGACTCAGTTCATTACAACTTATTACATTGACCCGATTATCAACGATTCAGGGTATAATGTTTACAATACACTCACTTGGGCGATTATTTTAGGAATTGCCGTTTATGTACTGATTTATTCTCTTCAAAAGATGAAAATCCAAGTGGATTTTAAATTTATGGGTGTGACACTGCCCTACATCATTGCGGGTGCATCTCTTCGCGTTGTTGCGGACGCCGGCGCGGTTTCAAAACCATTCAGCTACCTCTTGATTTCGCCCAATATTTATTTTTCCGTTTTTTTCATAACACTTGCTTGTCTTGTTTTGTCTTTGATTCTTCAAAAATACAAAGCAGTTCAATCCTTTCATCTGCCGTTTCTTTCTTTAGGCGTCCTTTTCATTTTGATTGTTTATGTGATATTATTTTTAAATTGTTCCATTGCACACTTTTGGGTTCCGTTTGCGGTGGCATTCGTTGGTATCGGTGGCGCCGTCTTGTTCGGCATGGCTGCAAAGGCAGCAGGCAGTCAATTTTTTTCGGATAAATTAAATTTGACCATTTTTTCGGACAAATTGAATTTAACCATTTTGGCGGCGCATTTAATGGACGCCACATCCACCGTAATTGGCATTGAAGTTTTCGGATATGTTGAAAAACACGTTTTGCCGGCATATTTAATTGACGTGACCGGAACCGCTTTAATCATGTATCCTTTAAAATTCATCGTTTTTTTTGCCGCAGTATGGATTTTGGATGTCGGTCTCAAAGTTGAAGAAAAAGACAAAGAAAACATGAATTTTATTAAAAATGCAATTAAATTCGTGATCATTATTCTTGGACTCGGACCGGCGATTCGAAACTCAATCCGTTTGTTTTTCGGGATTTAAGTGGTTTAAATGGATGAATTTATGCAAAATATGCAAAACACATCGGAAGTTTCAGATGTAGAGACAACTTATTCCGATTCGGAAAAAAAGCCCCTCCGGACTCAATCTTACTTTAAGAAGCTGAAATCCATTCTTTTAGAACACAAGCTGTATTTTATCGGAATGTGTTTTGTTTTTTTCATATCCCTCATTTTTGGGTATTTCCTTTCATATTCCGATCCTGAATATATAATACCGATACTTGAAAATTTTGAAAATTTAGCAGATTTTGAGAATGCAACATCATTTGAACTTTTCATAACGATTTTTTGGAATAATGCATCTATAGCTAGCCTTTTGGTTTTGCTTGGATTTTTCGCCGGAATTATTTCATTGATTCTCATTTTCATTAATGGGGCAGCCATCGGTGCCGCTTTTGAATATGTTCTGCGGGATGAGCATATCATTTTTTTCCTTATCGGAGTCGTCCCTCATGGAATCCTTGAAATCCCGTCTATTCTTCTTGCAGGAGCAGTCGGTTTTCGTCTCGGAATCCGTACACTTCTTCTTTTTTTCAGGAAAGTTTCATTTTCCGATCTTAAAAAAGACTTTTTAAATTCTCTGTGGATTCTTTTCCTTTTCATCATTCCGATGTTGCTTGTGGCAGCCTTTATTGAAGTTTACATCACAAAAAGCTTGCTAGAATTGTTTTTTGAAGTTGTTTTTTGATTTTTGAATCCCAAACAATTCCTTTTTATAATCCGGTTTATAATTTGACTTATAATCTCATTTCGTCTGATTTAGTCTGATTTAGTCTGATTTAATACATACGATATTTTAAACTTCATTATTTATTCAGTGATTCATTATGATTTCTCGAAACGAAATTAAGAAAACCGTTGATCAATATTACAACGCGCCTGAAAAAATCAAAATCGGAACGATTGCTTCTCATTCCGGTTTGGATGTCTGCGACGGCGCAGCCGAGGAAAATTTCAAAACCGTGGCTTATTGTAAAAAAGGCCGTGAGCAAACTTACTCTAAATATTTCAAAGCTCAGCGCGACAGTCAAGGTCGCCTCATCCGTGGTATCGTCGATGATGCCATCATTTTTGACAAATTCGATGACATTTTAAAACCCGAAAACCAACAAAAGATGCTTAATGACAGCGTTTTAATGGTCCCCAACCGTTCTTTAACATCTTACTGCAGCATTGATGCCATTGAATCGGATTTCAAAATCCCGATGATCGGCAGCCGCAACATGCTTCGAAGCGAAGAGCGCTCCGAATCGCAAAGCTATTACTGGATTTTAGAAAAAGCCGGACTTCCCTTCCCGGAAAAAATTAACAAACCGGAAGACATCGAAGAATTGGTCATTGTCAAGTTGCCGCATGCCGTTAAAACATTAGAGCGCGGATTCTTTACAGCCGCCAGCTACGAAGAATACGTTGAAAAATCCCAAGCTTTTCTCAAACAAGGCATTATCACAGAAGAAGCTTTAAAAAACGCACGTATCGAGCGTTATGTCATCGGTCCTGTTTTTAATTTTGATATGTTTTATTCCCCGATCGAAGAAGAAATGAGTCCGATTGAGCTTCTTGGCATTGACTGGCGTTTTGAAACAAGCCTTGACGGTCATACAAGGCTTCCGGCGCCGCAGCAAATGAAATTAAAAGGTGCTCAAATGACACCCGAGTACACTGTTTGCGGTCACAACTCTGCAACCCTTCGAGAGTCTTTGCTTGAAAACGTTTTTGAGATGGCTGAAAAATTCG
>WRNK01000210.1 GCA_009776675.1 Methanimicrococcus sp. | reverse complement strand
CCTTACGGGATTCAAATCGTTGGCAGCAACGCTTCATCTATTGCCAAAGCAGCGGCGGGGCTGGAACGGTTGTTTGCACCGACGGCAAAGGTGATAGATATCAATATGGGCTGTCCGGCACCGCCGATTATAAGAACGGGCTGCGGGGCGGCTTTGTTAAGTGCAGCGCCCGGGACTGAGTCACATCCGACAACGATTATTCAAAAAGTTGTCAAAATGGTTGAAACGCCGATTTCTGCAAAAATCCGAATCTACCGAACATCTGAAAAAACGCTGGAGTTGGCAAAGTCGCTTGAAAAAGCAGGTGCCTCTGTTTTAACAATCCATGGGAGAACAAAGGAACAAGGATATTCCGGAAAAGCAGATTGGGATGTTGTCCGCCAGATCAAAGAAGAGCTCAGCATTCCGATTGTTTTAAACGGCGATATATTTACAGCCAAAGATTTGGAAAAAGCGATTGAAAAAACAAATTGTGACGGCTATATGATTGGACGCGGCGCCGTTGGAAATCCGTTTATTTTTAAGAAAATGAAGCATTTTTTAAAAACGGGAGAGCCTCTTATTTTAACAGAAACGGAAGAGTTTGAACAACGCCTTTCGGATTTCAAAGCTTATGCTGCTCTTTTAAGCAAATATGATCTTTTGCCGTATATCAATGTCAAGGCACACGCTCAATGGTTTACAACGGGGCTGGCTGAATCAAGAGAGATGCGGCTTCAAATGAATTTGCTGCACAAGGATATTAAAATACGAAATATGCCCGTTGAAGAATTGACGCAGGAAAGAGAATCACTCATAGAAGGAATTATTCAAATTTTTGAGGACAGCATGGGCTTCCAAAAATAATAAAAGTAAGAAACAAAATAATCAAAATAATCAAAACGTGACAAAAATGAAGCCTGTTCCGATCATCCGCCGCTATACTCCTGAGGACAAATACAGTATTTTGATATTGGAAGCGGAAGCGTTCAATGATCACAATCCGTATGAGTATTTCACCCTTTATGAGATCTTCCGAGACGGTTTTTTCGTATGCACGATTGGAGAAGATATTATTGGTTTTGTCGTCGGTTACGCTCTTTCTGAATACGAGGGACACATCTTTTCACTGGCAATCAGCGACGCACATCGAAATAAAGGCTATGCCGAGCTTTTAGTGGATCATATTTGCACTTATTTTATTTTCAAAGGACTTCAAAAAGCGTCTCTTGAAGTTCGTATCAGTAATACGCCGGCATTAAATCTTTACAAAAAACTGGGATTTGTGGTTTGTTGGGTGGAATCAAAATACTATTCAGACGGCGAAGATGGTTATGTTATGATGGCGCAGTTGAACTCTTATTTTTTTCAAAAGGAACAGATAAGGTTGATCGGGGAAAGGAAAAAAAGGGAAGAGAATGCGAATTGAAAAAACGTTTATTCTCATCTGATCAAAAACAAAAAAATTTTTAAAAAATCCAAAAAAAAGAAAAACTTAACAAATAAAATAATTATTTGTCAAGTCCGAAGTCGGCAATATTTTTGTCCGCAATCTTTTGAATTTTCTCAATCTCTTTATCGCCGCCTTCCATTTTGAAAAGGTGTTTGAAACGGGATTGGGCTTTTAAGTAGTCTTCGACGGGTTTTGGGTCTTTGACTTTTTTAACGCTTGTGACGGTGCCGTTTTCAATTTCATAAAGGGGCCACAGACAGGTATCCACGGCAAGCTTGGCGATTTCGATGGTCTTTGAGGAGTCAAAACCCCAGCCGGTGGGACAGGGGGCGTGACAATGGACGTAGGTGGCGCCTTTGGTGTCGGCGGCTTTCTTAACCTTTCGAATCATGTCGTTGGCGTAGCCGATGGATGTGGTGGCAACATAGGGGGAACCGTGTCCGACCATGATGGCGGGCATATTCTTTTTTCCGGTGTTGTTTCCAAAGGAAACGCTTCCGGCGGGGCTTGTTGAAGTTGATGCACCAAAGGGGGTGCCGCTGCTGCGCTGAACGCCGGTGTTCATGTAGGCTTCGTTGTCAATACAAACATACAAAATGTCATGTCCACGTTCAAATGCACCTGATAGGGCACCGATGCCGATGTCCATTGTTGAGCCGTCGCCGCCGATACCAATTACCTTGGTGTTGCCTTTGCGGCCCATTGCGATCAGTGCGGCTTCTACGCCGGATGCAACGGCGCCGCCGTTTTCAAAGAGAGAGTGAATCCACGGGACGTTCCAAGCACTTTTTGGAAACGGCGTTGTCATCACTTCTAAACATCCGGTCGGGTTGACAACAATACAGTCAGGACCAACAGCCATCAAAACATATTTTGCAGCCAGAGAGTCACAGCATCCGGCACAGCCGTTGTGTCCGGGGGTCAATAAATTGAACGGTTCACTGCTCATAATAACTCCTCCTTCACGTCGTTGAATCGAGACTCAATTGTGATTTTTCCGGTTTTGGCAACCGTCTTTGTCTCTTCGATAATTTCTTCAATGTGTTTGAGACGGATGTCACGGCCACCATGACCGACCATGTAGCCGATGATCGGCACACGGATATCAGTGTTGTAAAGGCCGGCTTTGATTTCCGTAAACAATGCCCCTTCGTTTCGACCGATTGAAATATCTTTTTCGATCACAGCGATGGCTTTTGCATTTTTAAGGGCGTCGTTTATGACTTTTGTCGGGAACGGGCGGAATGCTCGAATCTTTAAGATACCAACTTTTTCGCCTTTTTTGCGGTATTCGTCAACAGTATCCTTGATGGTTCCAAGAACGGAACCAAATGACACAATGACGATTTCAGCATCATCGAGTTGATAGCTGTCAATTAAACCACCGTGATATCTGCCGGTCACTTTTTGGAAATCAAGAGCGGCTTNTTCAATTTTCTCAAGGGCTCTTTCC
>WRNK01000209.1 GCA_009776675.1 Methanimicrococcus sp. | reverse complement strand
TTTCTTCTTCAAGTTTTTTCTCAAACTTGTCAAATTCGACTTCTAAAACCACATCGCCAAACATTGAAATAAAACGGCGGTAGCAGTCATAAGCAAATCGCATATTTCCGGTTTTTTCCGCAAGACCGATAACAGATTCATCGTTGAGGCCTAAATTTAAAACAGTGTCCATCATTCCCGGCATCGAAGCGCGCGCGCCGGAGCGGACTGAAACAAGAAGCGGATCTTTTTTGTCCCCGATTTTTTTGCCTGTGGATTTTTCTAATTTGTCCACAGCTTTTAAAATTTCTGTTTCAATTTCTTTCGGATAGCCGCCCTCTCCCAAATAAAGAGTGCAGGCTTCGGTTGAAATTGTAAAACCCGGCGGCACCGGAATTCCAAGGTTGGCCATTTCTGCTAAGTTTGCCCCCTTTCCGCCAAGTAAGTTTTTCATGTCACTTTTTCCCTCAGTTTGGCCGGCGCCAAACATATAAACATATTGAGACAAATTTTTCCTCCAATTAAATTTACTTTTGTTTCATTTCAAAAGCCGGATGCTTTTCACAAATATAAAACGGTTGCAGCGCCCACCATCATTTCACAATGAAATCGAAAAATGTCTTTTACAAAAAACGATGTCTTCTGTTTCTTGAAAAAAGGAATCTTTCACGTTTAGAAAATGATGAAATTCGATTCGCTACAAATCAAATGAATCATGTCCTTTCAGACGTTATTTGAAATAATTTGAAAGATGGATTCATGCTATATTAACAATATGCTGTATATTAACAAAATGCCGATAACAATACGCCGTCATTTTTCAAATCGAATTATCAAAACATTATTTTATAAATATGCATTTAATTTTATTAGATGCATTTAGTTTTATTATTGTATTATTCCCCAATCACGCTCATTTCAGAAATACGAATAGAGGGTGTGACAATGCCGCCAACGTTTCGAACATCTTTCCCGGCGCCGTCAATGTTTTTAAGCATGTCAAAAACATTTCCCGAAATCATGACAGATTTCAGCGGTTTTGAAAGTTCGCCGTTTTCAATCAAAAAGGCATTTCGCCCTTCAACCGAGAAGTCACCGGAGATGGCATTTGCTGTATGCGCGCCAATGACAGTGTTTATATATATGCCCCGTTTCGTCTCTGAAACAACATCGCTTGTCGGGAATTGAATGACAAGATTGCTCAAGTCAACCGCCGGCGCAGAAGAATAAGAGTAGCGGTATCCGTTTCCTGTACTTTGAATATTGTCTTTTCCGGCAGTATCGCTGTCATACAAAAAAGCATTGAGTACACCCTTTTTAATAATTTTTGTTTTTTGAGTCGGGGTTCCTTCATCATCAAAAGGTCCGCTTGAAATACCGTTTGGCAGCCTGCCGTCATCAACAATTGACAAATCCGAATGCGCCAATTCTTCCTCTAATCGTCCGGCAAGTCCTGAGCGTCCTTTTTGAATATTGTCAGCATCAACTGAAGGTGCAAGCGTATTTTCGATAATGTCTGCAAATGAAAACGGATGGAAGATCACCGGCAATTTTTCAGTCCCGATTTTTTTTCCTCTCAGCGATTTTTTGGCTAATTCCGCTGCGTTTTTTCCGATCGTTTTAAAGTCAACATTTTTTTGTCTTGAAATATCGTAATCATAAGCGGTAGAAACGGCACCGGACTGTGTTGTCACATCCACAAATCCTGATATCGCTGTTTCCTTTTTAAAAGCCGAGAGACGGCTTGTATTCATTATCAAAAAGCCAGAAATATTTCTTGAAAATCCGCCGGATGTCGGAATCATATTTTTGACTTCTTTAACTCCTGAAATCATGTCTGCCGTAAGTTCGATACATTCATCCAAGCTCATTTCAACAATTTTTTCATCAAATAAACCCTTCACCGGCTTAAATGTATTTTTTTGGGGGAACCCTTTGAATCCTTTAAAATCTTGAGCTGCTGCATTTTTTCCCATCACAACGGCTGCATCGATTGCGGATTTTAATGTATTCTCCAAGTCCGGCAAAACGTTTGTTCCCGCAAATCCGACAGCCCCTTTCACAGATGCACGAACGCCGTATCCGGCAGCTGTATTTCGTTTGGCAATTTCAATGATGTCTTTTTTAAATTGAACTGTCGTAGATTCACTGATTGAAAATACAATTTCTGCGTCGGACGCACCATATTTTTCAGAGCGAGAGAGAACTTTGTCAATGCCGGCTTTGATTTCGTCGAGAGAAAAGATGTCCTCCGGAAATGTTTTTTTGTCAATGTTTGTTTTAGCTTTTTTGATCGAACGGATGTCTTCCGGAAATGTTTTTTTGTCAATGTTTGTTTTAGCTTTTTTGATCGAACGGGTATCTTTCGGAAATGCTTTCTTTTGGGACATTTAAGCACCGCCGACAGTTGCTTTTTTAATGGAAAGATGCGGCGCCCCATCCGTCACCGGAACCGTTTGTCCGGCTTTGCCGCAGTGACCGGCATGCAGCTTCATGTCATTTCCAACCCTTTGAATTTGGTTTAAAATCTCAAGTGTTTGCCCCGATAAGGAGACATCCCGCACCAGCTCTTTGATTTCGCCGTTTTTAATAAGATATCCTTTTTCAGCGTTGAATTGGAAAACACCTTCACCGGTATTGACTTGTCCGCCGCGGGAACCGATCAAATAAATACCGTCTTTGATCTCTTCTAGCATCTCTTCAAAAGAGGCGTCTCCGTTATCGATGTATGTATTGCTCATCCGAACAACAGGCATGGCATATCCTTGAGCGCGTGCGTTTCCTGAGCTTCCCGATTTGCCGTCAAATGTGCCGGCAGTTTCACGGGAGTGCATATACGAATTCATGATACCGTTTTGAATCAGAACCGTTTTTTTCGAAGGAGCGCCTTCGGCGTCAAACGGGTAATAGCCAAA
>WRNK01000208.1 GCA_009776675.1 Methanimicrococcus sp. | reverse complement strand
TTTTGACATTGAGCGACGGCAAGACAATTTATGTGAGCGGCGACACTTCCAAAACCGATCAGATGACAACATTTTCAGAGCGCAATTTGGACTACGCTTTCTTCTGCTGCGACGGGCGATTTAACATGGATGTAGAGGAAGCGATTGAATGTGCCAATCTGGTACAGGCGAAGCACAGCATTCCTTACCATACGTTTCCGGGCGGATTATTTGATCGGGAACGCGCTGAGTTGTTTGATGCAGAAGGAAGATTGATTCTCGCCAACGGAGAAGAAATCGAACTCTGATCGGTTTATTTTTCAAAAACTTCCATTTTTAGTTGACTACAATTTGTAGTCAACTCATTATCCTTTTTTTTGGTGTTGGTTTTTATCGCTAATAATTTGATATTGATGCAAGTTTTGTGTATGATATGAGCATGAAAATCAAACTTTTTCAGCTATCCATTTCCAAAAGACCGAATGATCAAAAATTCAATTAACAACTCTGCTCATGGGCAGCATTAATTTTTGTCGCTGCCCGCTTTTTCATTCAAAAGTCTTTGTCCTGATTTTTTGGCATTTAATTTGCTGACGGCGGGTTTGCCTATGCTTTTTTCAATTTGTTCGCGGGCAACTTTTGCAACTTTTGCTCCTTCTTTGGCAACATCTGCACTTTCTTCAAATCCTGAGGGCTGGCGCACAATTGAGATATCTGTTGCAGCAACTTCGGCAAGCATATTCAGAATCAACTCGGTGTTTGTCATGTTGTCGCGCAGATTTTCCATTGTCAGCCCTTTATATTTTTTGTATTCGCGCGTTGTCATGCCGCTCCATGTTTTGCTCATCAAATCGGTAAGAATTGCACATTCATCGCCCATCTTAACGCCGCTTTTGTCCCACTCATCCGTCAAGGCTTTTCTCACTTCGATTGATTTGATACGTTGGTTTATCCAATTTTCGCTGTAACCTAAGCGGCGATAGTTTTGAACGGCTCGGTTGATGGATTGTTCGGGATCAATCATTTCATCAATTCGCTCATTTCCGACTTTTGCCAGCCACAGCTTAAACGGTTCGGCTTTTTTGCTGGGGATGGATTGGATGAGGCGTAAAACTTGTTCCGTGTCGGCAACATCGGTAAGATATTTTTTGCCATCGGCAGCCGTCATTTTCAGTTGGTTACAATTTGTAACCGACTCATTGCCCTCATCTTTGAGACGCTTTTTTAACACTTTCCAATAATTTCTTGCCGTTTGATAATCATTTTCCGTCAATACCATACAGACGTCGACAACAGAAAACCACCATTTTTCAGCTTCTTCATCCCACTTTATACGAACTTGCTGTTCTTCAAACAGCTTGATTTTATTTTTTGAATCGCTCACAACATTTCACCTATGATTTAATTGGCAGATTCGACAGATAAACTCTTTGATTTTTTAAAAAATGAAAAGTATTTAACCGATCATTTTTTCATACATTTTGCAATCAAAATATTCCCAAATCAGCAGCCCCGCTCAGCCACAAAATTCCCAAAATAATCGGCTGATGGATCAGATAAATAATCAACGAATGCTGCCCGAGATACGCAAGCGGCTTTAACATATTCGGTACGTTCTGCATTTTCAAAGGCAGTGCAAATCTTCGTTTTCCTTTCGGATACAGCCAAAAACCGAGTGCAACTCCGATGAGAACCACCCCAAACCACGGGAAAAGCGGTTCATAATCCAGTGTATAAAATTGCCCCGGATGAATTCCAAGAAACGCCAAATAAAGCGGTCCCTGAATTTTTTGAACCGCCCCTGCCAGTATCAAAACCGACGTTCCAAAAATCAACGGCAGAATCAATGCAATCTTGCTTTTTTGCTGAACCGCTGCGATCAAAAACGGAATGGCCAGAATTGTCGAAATCCCGATGAGATGCAAAACCCCAAAAACAATAAACCCGTCATGCGGATAAACCCAAGTCGCAGCCGTTATGAAAAGCCCGATTAAAAAAAGTTTAGCGCCTCTTTTGACAAGTTTTTTTGTAATCGTTTGCGAATCCTTTGCTTTGAAAGCCGCAAGAGAGAGCGAAATTCCCGCAATGCCGACAAACATGATTGTGATTGGAAAGCCGTAAAATTGCTGGAGCCAAAAAAAGGAAGGGATTGGGCGGATGTTGAAAAATTCCAAGTCGTAACAGAAATGGTAAACGACCATGAGGATGACGGCAACGCCGCGAAGAAGGTCGAGTTCGTAGAAACGAGGTGGGGAAGGACTAGTGGATTGAAGAGGGGGCATGGTTTTGGGTCTTTTTTTTAGAGGGTTTGAGTATTAACTATAAAGAGTAGGGGGTAAATTTATAAATTGTTGTTGGAGAAAAGATTGATGTTTATGGGGTTGGGAAGGCAACGATTCGAATTTTTCGGTATGTATCGCATTTGGCAGTTTTTGTAACGGTTATAATTTGGGTGATGGCGAAAAATTAAACACGGTGTGTAACATTATTACATGAGAAATTAGTAGATGACAAAGGGCAGTTGTACGCAGTGTGAAAACAAACTAAAATCCGAAATCATTCAAAAAGAGTTTTATTTTCATACAAAGCCCATGAAGGAAACAATATGAATAACAATTACATTTTAGACAAAGAACTGCTGGAAAAAAGACTAAAGGCGCTTGCAGACACGCCGTATTCGGGAGAAATCAACTTCGGTGCAATGTGTTATGCACCCCGACGCATTCCAATTGTAAAATACGAATGCGAGATATGTGGAAAAATAACAGAGCGCAACCAAGATGACCTTGACTTTCTCAAAAAAGCCAAAGAAATTGTGACCGAATTAAAAACTGCGGGTTATGATGTTCTGCTGGATGAGCGTGAATTCTGTAAGTACTGCCCGGGCGAAAAATCGAGACCACCTAATCTCATTTTTATAAT
>WRNK01000207.1 GCA_009776675.1 Methanimicrococcus sp. | reverse complement strand
CTGAAGGCGGTCCGATTGGTCTTGTTCAAAACGGCGACATCATTGAAATTGACATACCGAATCGCAAATTAAATGTTCTCGTGGATGACAATGTTTTGAAAGAGCGGCAAAAAAATTTCAAGCCTGTTGAAAAAGAAGTCGGCGGTTACTTGAAAAAATACAAAAGAACTGTGAAATCCGCATCCTTTGGCGGTATTGTTGAATGAAGATTCAACAATTCCTTTTTTAAAAGTTTGTCAATGAATTGATGATCGACTTTTAAATTGAGTGAAAAAATATCCTTTCAAGATGAAAAAATGTCTTCTCAGGATGAAAAAATGTCCTTTCAAGATGAAAAAATATCCTTTCAAGATGAAAAAATGTCTACCCAAGATGAAAAAATGCCTTCTCGCGAATTTGTTGTTTTACGGTTGGGGCACCGCCCTGAAAGAGATAAGCGCATTACAACGCATGTCGGGTTAACAGCGCGTGCACTCGGAGCGTCAGGAATGCTTTTGGCATCGGATGATGAAAAAATTACGGAGAATATTGCTGAGATGGCCGGTCACTGGGGCGGCGATTTTTTTGTCAAAAACAATGTCAATGCCTTTAATGAAATCGAAAAATGGCAAAAGGATGGCGGAAAAGTCTGTCACCTTTCCATGTACGGCATTAACCTTCCGGATGCTGTTTCGGAACTGAAAAAAGAAAAAAAGCTTATGATTGTTGTGGGTGCCGAAAAGGTTCCCGGTGAGATCTATGAACTTTCCGATTGGAATGTAGCGGTTGGCAATCAGCCACATTCCGAAGTGGCAGCCCTTGCCATTGCAATGGACAGAATTCAAGAACAAGATCCCCTTTTAAAAACTTTTGAAAAAGCAGAAATCACAGTTATCCCTATGAAAAAAGGCAAAAAAGTCATTCATGACAATGAAATAAAAAAAGAGAAGATGAAAAATAAAAAGGAAAAATGAAAATTTTTTTATTTTAGTCGGCATCCGGCAATTGAACATCGATAACATCCAGTTCTTCAACTTTGGCGCCGGTTCCTAAAAGACCGGCAATGCTTGGCTCTGTTCTTCCGTCATCTCCGGATGTCAATTCTTTGACATACAAGCCGCCGTCACAAAGAATTTTTACCCAAGCGACTGTAAATGATCCGGACATCGAACCGGATACCAATCCCGATTCCGACCCATCCGTTTCTGTCCTTTCAAGTTCTGCGGTATGAACAGTGCGGTTTCTGCATAAATCGGCGCGTCTGTGAATGACGCGGTTGGGTGTGTTTTGGTTAATTTCTTTTCCTTCCAGCTGTTTTAAAACATTTTCTAAATTTTCTTTTGTTACAGGCGTCTCAAATCGAATTTTCAAACGGTATATTTTTTCAGCTTTTTCGGATTTCAGGTGTTCCACTTTATTTTTGCCGCAAAAGGCAAGTTTCATCACTTCAATTTTTCCTTCAGCATATGCATTTATTTCTTTTTCGAGTGCCTCAAGGTCTAATTTTCGAATCAGGGGCGCTTTTGCTTCCAAAACAAACGGTCTTCCGGATCCAAGCATCAGAGCGTCAATATCTTCTCTTCCGGCACCGTGAAAAACAACATCATCTGCTTTTGCAGCTTTCCATAATGCATATCCGGCAAGTTCGCCGACAGATTCAGGGTATTGTTTTCCGGTTTGACTGCATTTTTCACAGCCGCGACCGCCACAGTTTCGACAGGGCCATTTTGTTTGCGGGATTCCGCGCACTTTTTTTAAATATCTGCCATAAATGTAGATGGAACGGATGTCAAGGTTCACTTCTTTTTTGGCAATATCATAAGTAATCATAATGTCGGGGTTTGAAAAAGCGGCGACTTTTCCTGTTTTTTGGGAAATGATCTTTCCGATTTCGCGGTTTAATTCGCCTTTTAAAGGCTCAGCATAAGCTGTCGTGCATTGTTCCCATAATATTTCTTCATTTTCGCTGAGAAGACCGCTTAATTTGGTGCCGGCTAAAAATGTTTCATATTCAATGCCTTGAAGCTTTTCAACAGCCATATCCGCCCAAAAGTCTAAGTTTTTGAAAATATCCAAACAGACCCAGCATTTTTGAGAAACAGATCCTGATTTTGATTCGGCTTTTGATTCCGATTCGGCTTTTGATTCCGATTCGGCTTTTGATTCCGATTCGGCTTTTGATTCCGATTCGGCTTTTGATTCCGATTCTGCTTTTGATTCTGTTTTTGATTCGGATTCAACTTTTGATTCTGATTCTTCGCTGCCGTATCCTTCTTTTTCCAAAATTTTTTTGGCGTGGTCATCAGAATGTGCTAAATTTTTAAGTTCGTCCAAATTGCCGCTTTCTTTGAAAACACGATCGGCATTCATACTCATGAGTAGTTTTATGGCTTTTCCACGTTCGTCATTGCTCAGTCCTGTTGATAATTTTGCAAATTGTCTGCCAAGGCAATGATCACAAATTGGTCCCTCGGCAATGATCTTTTTTGCAATTTCAAGAATATCTGTCATTTTTGTCTCTCATAATTGTTTTAAATGTTTGAACAGGTCGTCTCTTTTCATTTTGTGGAATTCATTTTTCAAGTGGGAAACCAATGGTCGAATGTCTCCGGCGCGCGCACCAACCGGTACAATTGCAGCACCGCATTCCTTCCACGGCGGCATATAGCCGAATCTTTTTGCAATGTTGTCAAGCACAGAATCTTTTTCTTCCTCTTTGACTTTATCCATTTTGTTAGCAGCGATAATAGGAACAACTTCCATTTCCAAGAGGAATTGATGCAGTTCCAAATCAATCGGAATTTCATTTCGCTCTTCCCAGCGTTTCGTAATTTCTTCAAACGCCGGCCCATCAATAACCTGAACAGCAATTCGAATCCTGTCGGCATTTTTTTCGATATATTCCACGATACCCGTTTTAACG
>WRNK01000206.1 GCA_009776675.1 Methanimicrococcus sp. | reverse complement strand
TTTTTGGCATTTTTTATGTCGATTTCTCTCATTTTCAATTCGAACTCATGACCGTTTGGCGCTTTTGTTTTGATACTTCCTTTGCGGGAATCAACGGGATAAATAAATACCGGCACACCGCATTTTGTGGTCTGTGCGACAGCGTTTGACAACAAAGAATCACCGATGCCGTGAACAATTTTTGCAGTCGTATTGGCACTTGCCGGAGAAATAATGAGCGCTTCGTACATTCCTGTTTGGATAAAACCCGGGATGAAGGGTGAGTTTGCGCTTTTTTCAACATAATAATGTGAAAAAGCCGACTGAATTCCTTCCAAAAGTTTGTAGCATTTTAAAACTCTTTCACCTTCGCGAGATGCAAAAACATCAATTGCATACCCGAGATTTTTAATCTCTTCCATAACAGCAACCGACTCTGCCAATTTGTCACCGGCGCCTGTAATTCCCCAAGCCAAACGCTTTGCCTTTTGGGGAAACGTCTTTTGTGAGATTGTCTCTTGTTTCATACTTAATCACCTGTGATGTATTTGATAACGATTATGGGTCATGAATAACAAACATCTTTTCGTACAAATTCGTTTTATAACGGATATTGGAATTGGAAATGAAATTGAAATCGAAAACGAAATCAAAAACGAAATCGGAATCGAAAACGAAATCGGAATCGAAAACGGAATTTTTATTTTTCTGTCATTGGAAGCGTTTGACCGCCGTATGGAATGATATTAAATGTTGCCGATGGATTTTCTTTTAAAACACAATCAATGGCTTCTTCAACGGTGATGCATGGCGTAAAAAATGCGGTTTTTGCATCCATCGGTGGCAGTGTTGAAACCAAATACAATTTAAATCTTTTAGAAGCAGCCGCTGTTTTTGCGGCTTTGTGTCCGCCAAATTCAAATTCATTTTTGAAACGAGCAATGGCGTCATCGGGTGTGGTACAAGCACGGTTCCAAGCAGCATAAACATCGTTTCCGATGCCGTCGCGACACTCTGAAACAACAATAATGGAACCGCCTTCAATAACTGCCTGAGTTGCGTTTTCCAAAGCTTTATTGGTTTGATACAAATTGATGTCTTTGGGGTAGCCCCCTGCTGAAACAATAACAGCATCTGCAGGGGTGGTTTTAACTTTGTACAAAGCATCGACCACCTTAACGCCTTCGCGATGAGCGGCAATGAAATCGCCCGAAAACGCTGCAATCACATTTTTGTGACCGTCCAAAACCACATTCAAAATAAAATCAAGTCCGATAATGCCGGCGGCTTCTTCCGAATCTTGGCGAACAGGGCTGTCAACGCGACCGGAAATAGAATGTTTATCAATCATTAATTTGTGATTTTCAATAACAGACAGGCGGGAACTGAGCCCCGGCAAAAGAGATTTGGAGCCGCCGCTGTAGCCGGCATAATAGTGAAAACCCACTTCACCAAGTCCGATAATGAAATCATTTTCCAAAACATCACTGTAAATTTCAATCGGAACGCCGCGAGAAGTCGTTCCGAGATTTGTCACAGGAAATGTGCCTACTTCGTGCTGCACATGCCTAAAGCGTCGAGAAGTATCCTCTCCGAGAATGTGGTGCATTTCGCTTTCAAGGAGAGCGCGATGCAATCCGAGTGCAAAATAAAAGGTGATATTTTCATCAGGGACGTCAGCTGCGCTTAATTCTTTCAATAAAAACGGGATAAGATAAGAAGAAGGAGTCGGACGCGTGATATCGTTTATAATAATCGCAATTTTATATTCGGAGCGAACCATTTGTGACAATTTTGGCGTACCGATAGGTGCATTCAACGCATTTTGAATCACTTCATCAGCGTAGGGCAACTCTGTCCCCTCATCAGCCGGAAGAATCAAGTTCAAAAAATTTTCTTCGGGAATATCAAATGAAATTTCGCTGCTGCCATATGGGATCCGTACATTTTTAAGTGCCATGTTTTTTTGTCACAATCCTGATAATTTGAAAAGCATTCAGATAATTCTTTAAGATATTATTATTCTTTTTGTTTGATATAGCCTTTGATTTAAAAAAAATGGGGTTGAAAATTTTTTGACTCAAAATTTGATTTGAAAATTCTTTGACTCAAAATTTGATTTGAAAATTTTTTGGCTTGAAAAAAAGTTTGATTTGAAAATTTTTTCGCTTAAAAAATTCGATTTGAAAATTCTTTGGCTCAAAAACATTTTTTACCAAAAATCAAAAAGACCGATATACATTTATTATGGATGATCATCAAGCTTATTCGTTTATTAATGAAATTTATGAATTTTCAAGACTGAGGAAAATTATGTTTGAAACGATGATGCCGATAATTTCTGATTTTTTAAATAATTATGGTTATATCAGTTTGTTTATTACGGCATTTTTGGCAGCATCGGTTATTCCGCTTGGTCCCGAACCTTTAATAATTGCCATGTTTAAAACACACAATTTATACATGATCCTCCTTGTGGCAACAGTAGGAAGTTATTTTGGATCGGTAACAACATACTTTTTTGGATATTTTGGTGTTCAAAAACTGTTCAAAAGATGGGAAATCATCAGTCAGGAAAGTTTTGACAAGGCGCTTAAAAGATTTAAAAAATATGGCGCTTGGACTTTATTAATTTCATCCGTCCCAATCATCGGAGACGCTTTTGTATTTGTTGCCGGTGCATTGAAATATGATT
Source organism: Methanimicrococcus sp. (assembly GCA_009776675.1). The sequence goes on along the minus strand of WRNK01000206.1, from coordinate 240 downwards.
TCAAACCGTTTTCCATTCTTGTTTTTATCGGAAAATTTATCCGATTTACACTCGTTTTGTTTCTTCTGTATTTGGGGTACAATATCTCAACACTGATTTTCCTCTAATCATAAATTATGGATAAAAACATATAAAAAAAACGGTCAAAATGCAGGAAATGAAAAATATTTGCGGGATACAGAAACGTATGTAAGCTATATATATTATAAAACCTAACAATTATTATCCAAATAAAAACGA
>WRNK01000205.1 GCA_009776675.1 Methanimicrococcus sp. | reverse complement strand
TAGTTCAATCATGCCGTAAGAAAGGCAACCGCGAATACCGGCTTTTTCAACGGCTTTTGCGGTTTCATCCATAAAGAAATACATATCACAAAAAGCAGTCGTCCCTGTCCGAATCATTTCAAGGCAGCCAAGAAGTGATCCGTAATAAACGTCTTCTGCCGTCAGACATGCTTCTGCGGGCCAAATTTTTTCTTCCAGCCATTTTTTTAAAGCCATATCGTCGGCATAACCGCGAAACAGTGTCATTCCGATATGGGTATGGGTATTACAAAGACCGGGCATCACAATAGAGCCGGCAGCGTCAATTATTTTGTCGGCTTGAATTGACGAATCGTTGTCATCGGCGCCGATTTTTTGAATCAAGCCGTTTTCAATCCAAATATATCCGTTTGGGATTTCACCGGTGCCGGTTTTATCCATTGTGAGAATATGTGCATTTTTAATCAAGAGTGACATTATTTTGTTCCTTTATTTTTTCTTTTTTTGTTCTTTTTTTGTTCTTTCTTTGTTATTTTTTTTATTCTTATTTTTTTTATTTTCTTTTTCAAGTGTTTGGTTTTCATCCTATTAATTCATTACATTGCATTTTGTATCATGCGATGTACTCCCGCCGCTTATAGAGAGAAGACTTCTTGCCGAGTTTGGTTAAAAATAATTAAATATAATCAATTGTTTTGTTTCATAATCATAGTGTCCCTTCAGGAAATAGGAATGTCTGACAAAAAGCAAAAAGATAGATTGAGTTTGAATTTGGCGCACGTGACGCCGCTTTTAAAAAAGGATGACGCTGTCGTCTATATGAATGAAAAAAAGACGCTTATTGCAACAGACATTCATGGCAACGCCGATTCTTTAGATTTTATTTTGGAATTTGCCGACAAGAAAAAAGTGGATTCTTGGATTTTTCTGGGTGATTATGTGGACAAAGGACCCGACTCCGTTGGTGTTTTAAATCGGCTTTTTGAACTCAAGCGCAAAAATCCAAAAAAAGTGATCCTGCTTCGCGGAAATCATGAAACCAAGGATGTCAACTCCTTTTACGAATTTCAAAATACCGTCCACGAAGAACCCGACCTTTATGCCGCAACAAATACTGCTTTTGAAAACATGCCGGTTGCCGTTGTTTTGAACAAAAACATATTTTGCGTTCACGGCGGAATTTCCGGAAAAAAAACTGAATCTGTTGAAGAAATCACAAAAAAGGAATCTTTTTGTTACCTTTGGAACGATCCCAGCGATGAAGAAGGATTAACCCCGTCCCCCCGCGGCGGTGAAGCGCGAAGATTCGGACCCGATGTTACCAAAAAATTTTTGAAAAATAATAATTTACAAATCATTCTTCGCGGTCATTCAACACTTGAAAACGGCTTAAAGTTTTGGTTTGACCATACATTAATTTCTCTTTATTCTTCTCTTCCCTATTCCGATCCCTATTTGAAAGCCGCTGTTGCGATTGCTGAAAAAAACCATTTGGAATTCTTCTTCTATAAAAAAGACAAAAAAGACAATTTCGTCTGGGAAGAAATGTCTATTTCATTGACATTGCCAACCGATGACAAAAAATGAAATCAAAAATGAAAACAAAAAAGCGAAAACAAAAAGTGAAAAACAAAAATCAAAAAACAAAGTAAAAAACAAAAAAATTATTTTTCCACTGCCTGCTGAAATTCTGTCGGAATTTCCATACCAATATGTAAATGTATGGATGGACGCCTTTTCTCGAGTTTAATTTCAAAAGCCGTTTTCATCCCCATTTTACATTTGTAATTATAATTTTCTTGTTCCGATAAGTTACCGTTTTATATCTTAGAAATATCATGTCATTTCTTTAAATACAAAAAATTGAGGCTTAAAAGTGACGGACAATTCCTGTTTATCCAAAAGCGAAATGATTGAATCCGGCCGTTTGAAAATAGAATGGGCAAGAAATTATATGCCGGTTTTAAATCAAATTCGAGATGAGTTTGAAAAAGAAAAGCCGCTTGTCGGACACAAAATTGCAATGGCGCTTCATGTGGAAGCAAAAACAGCGGTTTTGGTTGAAACGCTTGCAGCCGGTGGAGCAGTTGTTGCAATTACCGGATGTAACCCGCTCAGTACTCAAGACGATGTCGCAGCGGCGTTAAATCAATGTGAAAACATCTCATGCTTCGCAAAATATGATTGCACCAATGATGAATATTACGACGCCATTGACAAGGTTTTAGACATAATGCCTGATATTACAATCGATGACGGCGCCGATTTAATCTTAAAATTGCATAAAGAAAGGCGTGATCTCCTTTCTGGAATTATCGGAGGATGTGAAGAGACAACAACCGGCATTCACCGTCTTCTCGGCATGGAAAAAGACGGCGCTTTGGAAATGGCGGTTTTAGCGGTCAACGATGCCAAAACAAAATTTTTATTTGACAACCGTTATGGAACCGGGCAATCGGCTTGGGACGCCATCATGAGGACAACTAATCTTTTGGTTGCCGGAAAAGTTGTTGTCATCGGCGGTTACGGCTGGTGTGGGCGCGGTGCTGCAATGCGCGCTGCCGGTCTTGGCGCCGAGGTTGTGATCACGGAAATTGACCCGACGCGCGCTTTAGAAGCCCGAATGGACGGCTATCGCGTCACGCCGATGGAAAAAGCCGCTGAAATTGGTGATCTTTTTATCACAACAACCGGAAATCGTGACATTCTCACAGAAAAGCATTTTCGTAAAATGAAAAGCGGTGTTCTCTTGGCAAACGCCGGTCATTTTAACGTTGAAATTAATTTGGAAGATTTAAAAAAGATCGCAACTACCGTGAAAACTGTTCGAAAAAATATTAAAGAATACACAATTGACGGTAAAAAAATCAATGTCTTAGCGGACGGCCGTCTCGTTAATTTAGCGGCGGGCGACGGACATCCTGCAGAAGTAATGGA
>WRNK01000204.1 GCA_009776675.1 Methanimicrococcus sp. | reverse complement strand
TTAGTTTTGAATATGTTTTGAATATGTTTTGAATATGTTTTGAATATGTTTTGATTTGTTTTGATTATGTTTTGATTGTGTTTTGATTAGCTTTAATTATGTTTTAACTATTTGTGATTATGGTTTTGATTGTATTTTGATTATGCTTTAACTATTTTGTGATTTTGTTTTGACTATTTTGGCTATTTTTGACTAAATTTTGTCTATGTTATATTTACAATTGATTAATCTTTATTTTTATACATCCATCAGACTATGTTTTATTATTATACTTCTATTTGACAATGTTTTTATTTTATACATTTGACTATGTCTATATTTTTATTTTATATAACGTATTAATCGGTTTATTTATAAACCTTGCTACCACTATTATATTTCCTTTTAATTTAATCTGCTTTATGTATCATTTTGGCATCCAAAGGTATATCTAACTGTTTTTGGATTTTTCTAATGATTTATCTTTAAAATTTAAATTTATTCTTTTGGATGATTTTATGTCAAATCAAATGCGTGAGAAAGCATCAAAAGCTAAGGTTGCTTCAGTCTTATTGTCGAATGTTTCTTCAGAGTCCAAAAATAAGGCTCTTTTAGCTATGGCTGACGCCCTTTCAAAAAACAAATCTGTGATTTTTGAAGCCAACAAAAAAGATTTAGACGCCGCTTCTGCTTCCATTCAAAACAAAACAATGTCTTCGGCTCTTTATGATCGTTTGAAACTCAGCGATTCTAAATTTGATGACATGGTGTCAGGCATTTTGGATGTCGCAAAGCTTGAAGATCCTGTCGGAAAAACCCTTTCAACACTTCTTTTGGACGACGGCTTGACATTGTACCAAATCAGTTGCCCTATCGGCGTTATCGGTGTTATTTTTGAAGCGCGCCCGGATGTTGTTCCTCAAGTCATGTCTCTTTGCTTAAAGAGTGGCAACGCAACAATCTTTAAAGGCGGCAGTGAAGCGAAAAATTCCAATCGCGCCCTTTTTGATGTATTGATTCAAGCCATAACAACTGTTTCCGAAATTCCTGCAGACGCTTTCCATTTGGCTGAAAGCCGCGAAGATGTTTCTGAAATGCTCAAGCTCGACGAATCCATCGATTTGCTCATCCCGCGCGGGTCAAATGAGTTTGTCAAATATATTCAGGATAATTCCCACATCTCGGTTTTAGGTCATACCAGCGGTATTTGTCATGCTTATGTTGATTCTTCGGCGGATTTAGAAATTGCCTGCGCTGTTTGTCTGGATTCTAAAATTCAATATCCTGCCGCCTGCAATTCTATTGAAACATTGTTGGTGCATGAAAAAATTGCCGGCAGTTTTCTTCCCCAAATGGCCGGCATTTATAAGGAATTTGATGTTGAAATGCGATATGATGACGCTTCTTACAAAATTATTGAAAAAGCCGGCTCGCTTCCTTTAAAGAAAGCAGCAGCTGAAGATTGGGATATGGAATACAATGATTTGATTCTGTCCGTTAAAATTGTTCCATCAACAGAAGAAGCAATTTTGCATATCAACAAACATGGTTCTCATCACACGGATGTTATTTTGGCACAAGATCCAAAAGAAATTGACAAATTTTCAGGACTCGTTGACTCTTCCAGTGTCATGGTCAACGCCTCCACACGTTTTGCCGACGGTTTTCGTTATGGGAAAGGTGCGGAAGTCGGCATCAGCACAAACAAAATCCATTCCCGCGGACCTGTCGGAATGGAAGGATTATTGATTTACAAATACATTCTTATCGGAAACGGGCATAAAGTTGCAAATTATACCGGCACGGATGCCAAGAAATATCTCCACAAAAAATTGCAGGAAAAATATTGCCGTTTGCAGTAATGTGATTGAAAATGACAATGAAAAATGAAAAAACCAGCCGCAAGACTGTCTTAAAAGACGTTTCTCGAATCGTTATTAAGATCGGTACCACATCCATTATGAAAAACGAATCGATTGATACTGATTTTTTAGACAGCATTGCAGCTCAAACGGCGGCTTTGCTTGCACAGGGAAAAGAAGTGATTATTGTCACATCCGGTGCGATTGGCATTGGTTTGAAGTTACTGGGCATTCCGACAAAGCCGCATGAAATCCCGATTCGTCAAGCCGCCGCATCCGTCGGGCAAGGCGAATTAATGCGTTATTGGAATCAAGCTTTTATGAAGCATCAAATTTTGACAGCTCAAATTTTACTGTCTTATGATTTTTATTCCGATCGTGTCAAATATTTGAATTTGCGGCACAGCATTATTACACTTCTCGGATACGGTGTCATTCCGATAATTAACGAAAATGACAGCACTTGTACCAGTGAAATTGAAACGGTTTTTGGCGACAATGACCGTTTATCAGCAATGGTTGCCGGCAAAATTGAAGCGGATTTGCTCATTATTCTGTCAGACATCGACGGGCTTTATGATAAAAATCCAAAGATTTCCAATGATGCCAAATTAATTGCGTTTGTTGAAAAAATTACGCCTGAAATCGAAGCATATGGCGGCGATCCGACCAGCACGAAGGGCGTTGGCGGAATGCGTACAAAAATTATTGCGGCAAAAATTACTGAAAAATCAGGCTGCCATATGATTATCGCAAACAGCCAAATCAGCAACGTGATTACGCGTTTAGCCGCAGGCGAAGAAATCGGCACACTTTTTTATGCGGACACTGAGCGCACATCCGACAACAAAACCCGCTGGATTGCGCTTTCCAAATCTCTTGGAACAATTACGGTCGATCGCGGTGCAATGAATGCAATGCTGAAAACAAGCGGCTTGCTTCCGAAGGGAATCATTGCAGTTGAAGGTGATTTTGAGCGCGGCGATGTCGTTGATATTGAGTGCGGCGGTGCCGTTTTCGCAAAAGGTATAACCGATTATGACGCCAAAAAAATTCAATTGATTAAAGGTGCACA
>WRNK01000203.1 GCA_009776675.1 Methanimicrococcus sp. | reverse complement strand
CCCGCCGCATCGCAAATTTCCTCCGCCGTTTGAAGACCGATTTTTGAAAAAGAATAACGCAAAAAGGGGGCCATTTTTTGGCGTTCAGTGTATTGAAGCATTTTAATCAGCGTTCCAAGTTCAATACCGTGTGGGTGCGGCAAAACTTCTTCCGCCTTTTTTGGGATTTCATCGGTGGCGCGCTCAAATAAAATATTTGTCCCGTCCGGCTCAATCAATCGAATACGAGCGTGCGGATTGATAATTGCCGTTGATTTTAGGTATTCGTAAACCGACTGCTTTCTTCCTTTGACATAAGAGGCCACCATTTCAATTTCAATGCGTGTCCCGTGCGGCCTTTCCCAATCGACGGCTTTGTCTTCCAAAATGTCCGGTTCATTGTTGCTTGTATTGATCATGAGTTCATAATAATGAGCCGGCGACTTGTGATCGACGCGAGAAATAATTTTCGTTGTTTTTCCGGTTGTTATTTGAGAATAAAGGACAGCTGCTGAAATACCAATGCCTTGCTGACCGCGGCTTTGCCTGAGTGCGTGAAAGCGCGACCCGTAAAGCAGTTTTGCAAAAACTTTCGGGATTTGCTGTTTGATAATGCCGGGCCCGTTGTCTTCTACAATAATTCGCAAATAATCCCCTTCGCTTCGTTCAATTTGAACCAAAAGGTCCGGCAAAATGTTTGCCTCTTCACAAGCATCAAGCGAGTTGTCAACCGCTTCTTTAATGGTTGTAATTAAAGCACGCGGCGCAGAGTCAAAACCCAGAATGTGACGGTTCTTTTCAAAAAACTCTGCAACGCTAATTGATTTTTGTTTTTTTGCCAATTCTTCGGCAATGGGGGTTTGAACAGGCTCTTCCATAAAAAAACTCCTAGAAAAATTCTTGAATTGTGATCTTTTGGATTTATGATAAATATATTAATTAATGCTTTGTATATGAAGTGAAAATATTGATTAATGAAAAGGTATATTTTTGTTGCACATTGATTTTAATTCTAAAGGGATTTTATGCTTTCTGTTCGTTCTTTATTTCCGGTTCTTTCAAAATCGGATGCCGACATTGATTCCAAAAAGGCTGTTTTTTTGGGAAAAACGGATGTGGATTTTGACGCCAAACAGTACGATTTGATAAAATCACAATCCAAAGCTTCAAAAATATTTCGGATGTCTTTTTTTTTAACAGACAAAAACAAATTGGTTTTTACGGCGCCTTGCGGTCCCGATAAATCGGAGGGTTTGGATGATCTGTCTTTTTGTGTCCATGCGGGATTATCACTTCTTCGCCGACTTGGGCTGGATCCGAAAATCGGCATCATCTCCGGCGGGCGTCAGGGAGATCTCGGACGCAGCGCCGTTGTTGACCAAACCATCCATGACGCTGAGTCCCTCCTTCATCTGCTTCAAAAAGAAAATATTTCGGCAAAACATTACACGATTTTAATTGAGGACGCTGTTAAGGATGTCGATTTTCTGATTCTTCCGGATAGTTTATCCGGCGAAATGATCTTAAAAACGGTTGCAGGAATCGGTGCGGGCAGAGAAATCGGAAATGTTTTGCTTTTGAAAAAAGGAAATGGAAAAGAAAATGGAAAAGAAACGGATGCAAAAGAACTTCTTTTTATTGAACAGATTACAAAAAATGCAAATGAAGAAGATGCTCTTATTTTAAGGGAAGCATTTTTGAAATCTTTTTAACTTATCTAACGAGAATTTCACCATCTTTGCGGCAATTTGTTCATTTGTCAATTTTGTATTGCAAAAGTATATGTATTGTGTTGCTTTTGTTATAAATGATCATTATGTCAAGATCAGCAATATTGAATTTGAGAATTGAGCCGGAAGTCAAAAAGGATGCGGAGGAGCTTTTTGGAAGTTTCGGATTGACTGTCACAGACGCTGTAAATGTTTTTTTAAGACAATCTCTCATGAGGGGCGGTTTTCCATTTGAGATCGTACGCAATAAGCCCAACGCCGTTACACAAGCAGCGATAGAAGAAGCAGAGCGATTGCTTCATGATTCAAATGCTAAGTCATATACAAGCATGGAGGAATTGCGTGCTGATTTGTTGTCTGACGAGGACGACGATGTATGAAGTACCAAATTCGCAGAACCTCACAATTCAAAAAGGACTATAAACGCTCAATAAAGCGCGGCTTGGCTATTTATAAACTTGATGAAGCGATTGAACTGCTTGCAAAAAACGGCTTCTTGCCGCGGGAATATAATGATCATCCGCTTGCCGGAGATAAAAAGGGACTGCGCGAATGCCACATCGAACCTGATTGGCTGCTTGTCTATCAGATAGATCATGGGATATTGGTACTTGTTTTAACCTCGACAGGAACACATTCCGATTTATTTTAAAGCCGAGTCTGAAATAGAGAATTTTCTCTCTTTTATTTTTACTTTATCTTTTTAGATGACCAACAGTTTATATGATTTTTAAGACCTATCTCTCTTTGGAAGTGAATCAAATGGAATCCAAATCACAGTTTAAATGGTCTGATGCAGAATTTGAAACCGTTCTTTCTTTTTTTGAGGAAATTTCCAAAATCCCGCGTCCTTCAAAACACGAAAAGGAAATTGCGTCCTACGTCGAAGAGTTTGGAAAAAAAAACGGATTTGAAACCCGGCGGGACGAATTTGACAATGTTGTTATTCGTGTTCCTGCTTCTATTGGATATGAAAACAAACCGACAGTCGTTCTTCAGTCTCATACGGATATGGTGTGCCAAAAAGAACCCGATTCCTCCCATAATTTTTTTACAGACGGTTTGGAACTGAGTTATGTTTTTGAAAACGATGTCCCTTTTTTGAAAGCCAATAAAACGACGCTTGGCGCCGATGACGGAATCGGCATGGCTTATGCCCTTGCAACGGCGGTCTCCAAATCTTTAAGTCACCCGCCGATGGAACTTTTATTTACATCAGACGAAGAAGAAGGAT
>WRNK01000202.1 GCA_009776675.1 Methanimicrococcus sp. | reverse complement strand
CTTTTTAAGTGTTGAAAGAATATTTTATAGAAAAACGCTTACAGTAAATGGTCATTTTTGAAGAACAAATATATATAAGAAAATCTCCAATCATTGACAATTAGTAAATTACACTTAAAAAAATAAATTGCTCTTAAAATTGTTTAAATCCTGAAAATTAGGGAGGATAAATTTTGCTGAATGTTTTAATTATTGGAAACGGGCAATGCGGAAACAGAATTTTAGATGCTGTAAACAAACACGCCATGAACAGAGATTCGAATGTAAAAGAGGCCGGCGGCGGTCTTTCAAAATACTTTTCAAAGCACAAATATCAAAGCAATGTCGCAACACTTGCAATTAATACTGCAATTAACGACTTGAAAGAAATGAGATTTACGAAAGCAAAAGACAGAATCCATATCAAAAATCTCCATGGTGTCGGCGCTAATCGAACAATCGGAAAAGAAGTCTTTGAACAGCAAAAAGGAAACATTTTAAGAGCCATTGAAGAAAGAGGACATTTCGATGTTATTTTCATAATTACATCCGCATCCGGCGGAACCGGTTCTTCTTTTACACCGCCTTTAATTGAGGAAATTAAAAAGACGCATGACATTCCGGTTTATGCTCTTGTGATTTTACCATTCAGGGAAGAAGGAACACTCTATCTCCAAAATGCCGCTTTTATGTTAAAAGAACTGAGAGATGGTCCCGGCGATGGTATTATTTTAGCCGACAATCAATACTTAAAATCCCTCGGCGGCAATGTTCAGGAAGCTTATGATGGGATTAACAGCATGATTGCGCGCCGTTTGCTTTTCTTGATGGATTCTTTAGACAGTGAAATGATGATGGTAACGGATTTGGGTGACTTCAAAACCGTTATGGGCGGCGGCGCCGGTTTGGCGACGATCGGTTACTTTAAATCCGAAAACGAAGTGCCGATTCGCACAGTCATCCAAAATACACTCTCTCCGCGCGGTCTTTTATTCTCAACCGATGTTTACAAAGAAGGCGGTCGTGCGATGATTATTTTGAAAGGCGACAAAAAATACTTAGGGATGGAAGAGATTTCTGTCGAAATTGAAAAATTGTCCGGTGCAATTGGTCACGTTTTCAAAGGCGTGATTGTTGAAAACGGAACCCTTCCTGAAGCTTTATGTGTTTTGACGCTCAATACTGCCGAAGAATTAGAAAGCCTCTACGAAGGGGCGATTCAAGCCATCGGCTTGGAAAAAGATAAAAAAGACCGTGTCAAAAGGAAAAAAGAAATGGAATCCGCCTTTATGACAATAGACGGAATGGACCCGGAATACTAATCCGGATCCTGCACTTTTTTATATTTTGATTTGTCTTTTTTGTTTTCTTTTTTATATCTCGGTTTGATCATTTTCTTTTTTGATTTTGAAGCATCCGTGAATTTATTTTCTTTTTTTTTGAAATTTGTCAGCTTTGAACAGGCTGCGGCTCATTCAAATCAATCGGATTTGGATAAAGCTTTTTGAATTTTCGAATCGTTTTGTACCCGAATGCAAAGCTGATGGCGGTCACCAGTAAATCCCCCGCTATTATGCCGATCCAAATGCCGGTGAGTCCCATTCCGAAATAAATTCCAAGCAGATAAGCCGCCGGCACTTCAAAGACAAGTGTCCGAAGCAGCGTCAAAATAAGCGAATAGTTGCCAAGCTTTACGCCCTGGAGCATGGATATTGTCAAAATGTTTATCGGCACAATGATCAAAACGATGCAGATGTATCTTAAAAAAATCACCAAATCCGAATGAAGATGTGCGGAATTTCCGGTGGCAAAAGCGGCTGCGATCGGAACGGCAAAGACGAAGAAAGCTGCGGCAACGATGAGCTCAAATACGATTCCAAAGCGAATCGCAAAATAATAGGATGTTTTCAGTTTTTGAATATTGCGGCTTCCAAAAGAAACTCCCGCAAGCGTTGTCAATCCGACGGACAAGCCAAGCATCGGCATAAATCCGATTGAAAGAAGACGCCAGCCGGTTGTATAAATCGCGGCACCGGTTTGCCCGCCGACAAACAAAACAATGGACGTCAATAAAATACCGGAAAGAGACATTGTCAATTGAGAAAAGGTTGCCGGAACGCCGACAGATAATATTTCCTTGATCACAAGCCATTTCATTTTAAAGTTTTTCAAGTGAATGGAAACATAAGTTTTCTTTTCAATGAAAAGCCAGTACAAAACCATAAGAGCCGACAAAGCAAAACCGCAAATACTGGCATAAGCTGCGCCTTTGACACCTAAGCCCAAACCTTTGATGCCCAATCCCAACCCCCAATCATAAATAAATATCGGATCAAGGATCATATTTAAAACGCCACCGGCGATCGTTGCAAACATTGTTCTGCGGCTGTTGCCTTCGCTATTTAAAATGGAAATACTGATGTTTAAGATAAATATCAAGAAGGCAAAAACAAGATAAACATTCAAATAACTGGCAGATGTCAACGCTAAAGATTCTTCAGCACCCATGAATTGAAAAATATATTTTGTCATAGGAATGAATATCCAAGACAAAAAGCCTATGACGATGGCAAAAACAATGGCATGAGTTGCAAATTGGTCTGCTTTAAATTTGTTCTTAATGCCGATGGATCGGGAAATCGCAGATCCTGCACCGACGCCGATACCGGTTGAAATTGCCATTAAGCCCATAAAATATGGAAAACATAAACCTATGGCGCTCAATGCTTCTTCTCCAAGGCCGGCAACCCAAAATGTATCTACAATACTGTAAATGGATTGGACAACAACCGCAACACTGACAGGAATAGAAACACGGATCAATGCCTTTTTCGGATTTCCAAGCAAAGATGCAACGCCTTTCGTCATATTACCGGCGTGTTCATCATTCGTCATATTACCGGCGTGTTCATCGAAGTTTAAAGGGGCTTGTGTGTTTGAAGCCGACTCTTCAGAATCCATCGGAGATGA
>WRNK01000201.1 GCA_009776675.1 Methanimicrococcus sp. | reverse complement strand
ACTATCCCTGCCATTTTGAAGGACAAGACTGTACATTCTGCTATTGCCCCTTTTATCCATGCAAAGACGAACGCAGCGGCGGCAAATTTATCAAAAGCTCAAAAGGAAACGGCGACGTCTGGAGCTGTGTGGACTGCTACATCCCCCATATCCCAAGCGTTGTCGATAAAATGATGAACGGACTCTTAGAAGACAATGACACCGAAGAAATAATAAGACGAGAACGAGAAGAAATCATTCAGCCGATACTGGAAGAAAGAGATGAGGAAAAAGTTCTCGCCCTTTGCCGAAAAATAAGAGAAGAAAATAAAAAAGCAGGGAAATCAAAAAAAGGAAAGCATGCCGAATAATTCCCGATTTCAAAAATGTTTTGCTTCAGAGTGAATGTGTATGGTTATAGAATGGGCGCAAATTCTCTCAAATATTATGAATTATAATCCATTTGACTTGATTTTGATTCTTGAAATTGCAGTATTATTGGATATTATCTTTGGCGAGCCTCCGGCTGCAATTCATCCGGTCGTATGGATTGGAAAACTCATTGCCTTCCTCAAAGAAAAAGCGCCTGCAGCTCATCGAAAAATATACGGCACATTCATGGCTTTAATCGTCATCGGCTTTTCCATATCAATTGCCGCAATTGTCTTAATCATTGCACATGCCTCATTTATGCCGTATATTGTTGGGATACTCATTCAAGCGGTCTTTTTAAAAGCCACTTTTGCCATAAAATGTATGGTTCAGCCGGCAAAAAAAATTCAAAAAATGATGATGAACGACATTGAAACTGTCCGAGACGAATTAAAAACATACGTCAGCCGCGACACATCCCAATTGACAAAACCTCAAATTTATTCAGCCGTTGTTGAATCCGTTTCTGAAAATTATGTTGATGCCATCCTTTCTCCGATTTTCTTTTTCATCGTATTCGGACCCTTCGGATTAATCGCCGCTTATTTCTTTAAAGCCGCCAGCACACTTGATTCCATGATCGGCTATAAAACTGAAAAATACATCAACCTTGGCTGGTTCTCTGCCAAAGTCGATGATGTCTTAAACTGGATTCCGGCACGCATTTCACCGATTATTTTTTTTATCGGCGCCGCCGTCTCAAATCTGTTTGTCGGCAATATGGAAAAATACAATCCGGCAGCCGGATGGAAACTGGCTATGGCTGAAAACAAAGCAACCTCATCTCCAAATTCCGGATGGCCGATGGCTGCCGCCGCAGGAACACTAAGTGTCCGCCTTGAAAAACCCGACACATACGTCATCGGAAATCAATACAAAGACCCCGAGTCAATAGATATTACCAGAGCATCTATGCTGATTATGGTATCATCTCTTTTAACTGCCACAATCGGATGCATCTTTATCGGCGGAATCGGGTATTTAATTAAAGGATATTTAATTACATTTTTATAAGAAAAGGAAAGCATAAGAAGAAAACTGACAAACAAAAAGAGGAGTTGTATGAAATTATCAAATGTTAACGACGGTTTTAAAAAGGATCAGCCGGATCACATCGAAGAAGAAGCATCTTTGACAATTATCAATCTTTTAAACGATTGCGGAATCTCTTATGAGGATTTGGAAAAAACCGCCATGGAATTTTATGTCCCGCATCCGGGAATTGAAACCCTTGAAAAAGCCAAATCTGTTTTTGGAAAAGAATTCAAGTATGCCGTCAGTGACCCGAATCTTCAGCTTTTGATTTATGCCGGTCTCTTGCTTGAAGAAGAAGGACAAAACGGAACACTCCCCGGCATCAGCAAAAAATCATTTGAAAAAGACTTATCATTCATTATTGCCGATGAAGTTTTGGGAGAAACGATTGCCGGATACATTGCCGGAAACAAAGGAAAATTCGAGTTCGTTCGATTTGATAAAAACAAGCCCGGTATTTTGAAAAATTTGGGCCCGTTTATGGATGACATTATCGGCGGTCTTTTGGGTGGCGTTTCTGCAAACATGTATTCGCGCGCCCTTTTTGAGTTGGAGGAGAAGAAATGACACTTTGGGATGCCTTTAAAGCCGGATTCGGATTTTTATCTGTGATTCCGGTCGGCATTACAATGGAAGGCATTGATGCTTTAATGAAGCGTCTTTACATGTACCCGATTGTCGGTTTTTTGCTTGGTTTAATTATCGGAGCAGCCGCTTTTATTTTAGAAATGGTTCTACCGACCCCTTTAACAATAATCGCAATCATGATTGCAACCTACGGTATCGTTTGGTTTAACCACTTAGACGGTATTGCCGACATGGGAGATGGAATGACCGCTCACGGATCTTTAGAAAAGAAGCGAAAAGCGCTCAAAGACATGGCTATCGGAATCGGCGGCGTTGCCTTCGCCGGCTTATTTCTGCTTTTATTTTATTCTTCCTTAACCACTCTTGAAAATGCCGCAGTCTTTGTCATAAATTCCGAGGAGATCGCTCCATATATTTTGGGAATATTTGGAATCGTTGCGTCCAGCCTGTCCGATTTAAATCTCTCTGCCGGTATGATCGATGCTTTAAAAATGGCGTCATTTATCGGATTAACAGTCGCTGTTGCTGAAACCAATGGAAAACAAGCCATGTTAACCATTGCAACCTTTGGAAAACCTTTTCAAGAAGGACTTGGGTCCATGACGATCAAAGGCGGAACACCGACAAATTTTATGATTGGAATCATCTTTACAACCGCCGTATCAATATTATTATTGGGTGCTGCCGGATTCATTGCTTTGATTGCCGCAACAATTTCAGCATTCATCATATTAAACGCCAGCAACCGACATTTTAAAGGACTCAGCGGTGACGGCGTTGGAACAAGCAACGAAGTCGGGCGCGTTGTTGCCATTGCAGCCATTGCATTAACCGTCTTATATCTCGTTGGAGGCATGCCATGGATGCTTTAATCATGGCAGGCGGCTTAGCGCAGCGTCTCGGATGCGGAGAAAAATC
>WRNK01000200.1 GCA_009776675.1 Methanimicrococcus sp. | reverse complement strand
TTTTCAAATCGGAGATTCGGGGTAATAAAGATTCGTCAGACATTGCAGCAAATTCCGTGCCGGTCAGGTGGTGTGTTTCGGATTCGTTTTCCTGCCACAGACCAATCTGGCGGCCGATTTCTTTGGCGGTTGCGGGGGTATCGCCGGTGACAATTTTGACATCAATTCCGGCATCGATGCACGTTTTTATGGCATCGGGGACATCTTCTCGGACGGGGTCGGAAATGGCGGCAAAACCCAAAAATGTCAAATTGACGTTTTCCATCTTTCCGTTTTTGAGGCGGCTTTCGTTGTCATCGTCTTCGATGATTTGGTAGGCAAAACCCAGCGTCCGCATCGCTTTGTTTTGAAATTCAAGCAATCGGCCGATTATTTCATCCTTTGAAACTGGTGTCGTTTGGCACCATTCAAGAATGATTTCGGGGGCGCCTTTCACGTACAGCACTTTTTTATTGAGCAGAGGTGACTGAATCACCGTCGCCATGTACTTTCGTTCTGTTGAAAATGTGAGCTGTTCAACAATTTTCGCATCTCGCAGCGGCAGATAATCGATATTGTTTTCGTGCAGCCAGAGGAGTAAGGCACCTTCGGTCGGGTTTCCCAATGTTTTGATTTTTTCTGAAAAATCGAGGTGCGCGGTGGAATTGACGGCGATGCCTTCTTTGATGACGTCCGTTATTCCTTCGATGCCAAAAAATTGCGTTTCGTGGACTTTCATTCGATTTTGCGTCAGCGTTCCTGTTTTGTCGGTACAGATGACGGTTGCAGCGCCCATTGTTTCGCAGGCGTGCATTTTTCGAACAAGGTTGTTTGTTGAAAGCATCCGCTTCATGCTCATTGCAAGGCTCAGCGTCACGCTCATGGGCAATCCTTCGGGGACGGCGACGACGATAATTGTAACGGCGATCATGACGGTATTAAGTGCATAGCGGCCAAAATCCAGCCAGTCACCGACATAAAATCCGCCGGTGCCGAAATAGACGAAAAAGCGGCCGATCAGAATGAAAACGGCAATGGCGTAGCTTGCTTTGGTAATCAGTTTGGCAAGTTTATCCAGCTGCTTGTTGAGGGGTGTTACGATGTCGTTGTCGATTTGCGCACCTTTGTACACTTTGCCATATTCGGTGGCGTCGCCGACTTTTAAGACTTTCATCATGCCGTGTCCGTCGGCAACTGTTGTTCCTTTCAGGGCATGGTTTGACGGATAGGTGGTGTCTTCAAAATCAGCGGGGTTGACTGTCTTTTTAGCAACCGGCTCGCCGGTGAGTGTTGATTCGTTGATCTGAAGCGCCACAGATTCCAGCAATTCGCCATCTGCCGGAACTTCCTCGCCGGCTTCCAAAATAACAATGTCGCCGACAACGATTTCTTTTTTAAAGACTTGGCAGATATTGCCGTTTCGAATCACTTTGATGGGCAGATCGTCATTGATTTGGTTCAGAGCCTCAAACTTTTTGTTGGCACTCAGTTCAAAGTAAAAACCAATCATGGTTGCAAGCAATATGGCAACCAAAATGCCTGCCGGTTCAAAAAAGACATTTAATGCGGCGTGCCCCAAAAAATATTCGTAAAACGACACGAATATGGATAAGGTCAGTGCCACCAATAAAATAATAATAATCGGGTCAGTGAATTTTTTCAAAAACTCTTTCCACAGCGGTTCTTTTTCGGGCGGCGTTAAAACGTTTTCTCCGTGATGTTGGCGGCTTTCAATCACTTGAGCGTCTGTAAGACCTGTGTAATGATGACTTTGCATGTTTTGAGTATTAGGTTTGCTTCGTTATAAAATGAACTCAACAATTTAAACTGCTGTCACGAGAATAAGTGACATTAATCAATTTTCGGCGAATATTTTGGCAAACGAGTCTGTTTATCTTTTCAATTAGAAAGAGTTTAATATGTTTTGTTTTTTTGTACGAAAGCGCCGCCGGTGTTTTCTTCATTCAAAGTCCCGCCAAGTTCGATAAGCAGACATTTCACAAGCGATTTGCACACAGGCCGATGGCGTACTCCTTTGGGGACAATGATGAAATCACCTTGATTCAATAACGTCAAACCATCTTCAAATTCCAGCTCAAATGTGCCCTCTATCACATAAAACAGTTCATCGGAATTTTCATGGCAATGAAAATCCAATATCCGATTTTCGGCTTGCAGTACATTTAATGTATGATTGTTCAGACGGCCAATTTCAAGGTATTGGAATAAAGAACTGATACTGTTTGCCTTTTCTAACAAATTCATCTTTTGAATCATGGTGCCTCTTCTTTTAATTTTTTATCTTCTTTAATTTTTTATCTTCTTTAATTTTTTATCTTCTTTAATTTTTTGTTTTTGGTCTGGTCTAGAATAGAGAGATAGTTTAGGATTCGAACCATAAGCGGAAAGCTTATAATCCTATTAAAACTTTATTTTAAGGATTTTAGAACAGATTGAAAGATTATTTTTTAATCTCATGATTGTGATTTTTCCACAATAATATTTGTTTATTCTAGACTTGACCCAATTAGAAAAACAAAAATCAACAGACATAAAAGTTACCGAATGTCTCGAAAAAAATCCGTATCTTCAAAAAATGGAGTTCTTGAACAAAATGATTGAGCTTTATGTATCAAAAAAAATATCGATAAGGTGATTAAAATGGATAAAAATGTGATGACAGGCGAAACAAAATCCTCTGTCTTTGAGCAAATCAAAAAAACAGATGAATATGGCAAAGAATATTGGTCTTCAAGAGATATGGCAAAGGTTTTCGAGTACGCCGAATACAGAAAATTTTTACCGGTTATAAATAAAGCTAAAGATGCGTGTAAAAACAGCGGACAAACAATTTCGGATCATTTTGAGGACATTTTTGAAATGATAGAAGTTGGGAGGGGCGGCAAAAGACAGGGGGCATCGGTCAAATTATCACGATATGCCTGTTATTTAATTGTACAGAATGCTGACCCGACCAAAGCAACGGTTGCGAATGGCCAAACATACT
>WRNK01000199.1 GCA_009776675.1 Methanimicrococcus sp. | reverse complement strand
ATATTCCGGTTTCATCAAATCGGCAGGTCTTGCCGTAATCGGACGTTCACCCTCAATAATTTTTGAAATAATTTCTTCTGAAATGGGAACCGGTGTTTTGCCATAATAACCGCGAACATAATCTTTAACTTCCTTTGTTATGACTTTGTAACGTTCGCCCATGATGACGTTTAAAACAGCTTGTACGCCGACAATCTGGCTGGTGGGTGTGACAAGCGGCGGGTAGCCAAGCTCCTCACGAACGTGGGGCATTTCAATAAGAACATCCTCATACTTGTCTAAAGCGTTTTGCTCTTTTAATTGAGAAACGAGGTTAGATAACATGCCTCCCGGGATCTGATACAACAAAATTTTGGTATCAATCGTTTCTGAAATCGGATCGCAGATCGTGTTGTATTTTTCCTTTAATTTTCTAAAAAAGGGCGTAATTTCTGTAAAAGCATCCAATGGGATACCGGTATCATGTTTTGTCCCTTGAAATGCCGCAACAATGGCTTCCGTTGGCGGCTGAGAAGTGCCCCATCCGAAAGGAGAAATCGCCGTGTCAATAATATCAGCACCGGCTTCTGCTGCAGCATAATACATAATCGGAGCCATACCGGAAGTACAGTGCGAGTGCACACAAATCGGAAGAGAGATTTCTTTTTTCATGCCGCTGACGATTTGAGAAACCGCCGCCGGAGATAAAAGTCCGGCCATGTCTTTGATACAAATGGAATCGCATTCCATTTCTTCCAATTTTTTGGCCATTTTAATAAAGGTCTCAGGCGTATGAACCGGACTGATCGTATAGCAAACTGTTCCTTGAATATGCCCGCCTGCTTTTTGAGCCGCTTTGACGGAAGATTCAATGTTTCTGAAATCGTTCAGAGCATCGAAAATACGGAAAATATCAATACCGTTTTCATAAGATTTTGCAACGAACCTTTCAACAACATCATCAGAGTAATGGCGGTAACCGACAAGGTTTTGTCCACGAAGAAGCATTTGAGCCTGCGTTTTTTTCATGCGAGATTTAATATCACGAAGACGCTGCCATGGATCTTCATTCAAATAACGGATACAAGTATCAAATGTCGCTCCACCCCACATTTCAAGGGAATGAAAACCGACATTATCTAACTGCTCAACGATATCTAACATATCGCGTGTTCTCATGCGGGTTGCAATTAAAGATTGGTGTGCATCACGGAGAACTGTTTCTGTAATTTTTACGGCCACTGGACCACCTTCTAAATTAAATCAATGAAAAAAGAAACCGAACAATATTTTCGATTATCATCGGATGACTTTTTTAAAAAACTATATGTTAAACACAAAAAAAAGAATGTAAACTATAAATAAGTATCCTGCGCGGTTAACAATGAATTAAGGATTGAGATTACGAAAATGACAAAAATAAAAAAGGAGAAGTTTTAAAACTTCTTAAAAAAGTTGTTTTAAAACTTCTAAAAAAGTTGTTTTAAAACTTCTAAAAAAGTTGTTTTAAAACATCTCAAAAAAGTTGTTTTAAAACTTCTAAAAAGGTTGTTTTTAAAGCATCATGCGCATATCCATGCTGTATGCTGTAACGCCGTCATCCATGATTTTCATTGGGTTGATTTCAAATTCCTTGATTTCCGGAAAGTCAATCACCAATTGAGATACACGAATAATGGCATCGGTTAACAAATTCAAGTCAATTGGTTTTGCACCGCGGGCACCTTCAAAGATTTTGAAAGTTTTAATCGACCGCACAAGCTTTTCAGCTTCAGCTTTGTTTAACGGGGCAACGCCAAAAGAGACGTCTTTTAGGATTTCAACATAAATGCCGCCAAGACCAAACATAATCAATGGACCAAATGTCGGGTCACGAATCATGCCGATAATAATTTCATTGCCACCACTGAGCATATTCTGAAGCTGAACACCTTCAATTCTGGCATCAGGAACGTGCTTTTTGACATCCACCATCATTTTTTCATAGGCTTCTTTGACGTCATCTTTGTTTTTCAAATTCAAACGAATACCGCCGGCATCGGATTTGTGTGTGATGTCGGGAGACACAATTTTCATCACAATGGGGTAGCCCATTTTTTCAGCGGCATTTACGGTGTCTTCAAGGGTTGCTGTCTCGGCATTGCCGACAACCGGCAAACCGTAGGCGCGTAAAATATCAATGGATTCCAGCCCCAAAACCATATTTCCGGCAGCTTTGGATTTTTCAATCAATGCTTTTGCGGCTGCTTTATCGACTTTTGGAACATCCGGTGCTTTAAATTCTGTTTTTAAAATATCGGCATAGTCACAAAGAGCGCGCATTGTTGCAATTGCGGCTTCGGGATAAGTGTAGTTTGGAATACCGGCAGTTTGAAGCATTTTCTCACCCGGCACCATTAAAGTGCCGCCGAAGAAAACACAGAGAATCGGTTTTGTCGAGGATTTGAATCTGTCAATCACAAGCTGGGCTGTTTTTTCAACTTCTGTCACGGACTGCGGTGTGACTAAGAAAATGATGCCGTCAACATTGTCATCTTCAAGAGCGACATCCAACGCAAGGCCGTATCTGTCCGGTTTAGCGTCGCCCAAAACGTCAATCGGATTTTTGGCACTGGCGGCTTCGGGAAGAGCAGCTTTTAATTTTTTGTAATTGTCCTCTTTTAATTTTGCCATCTTCATGCCGTTGTTAATCACGGCGTCGGTTGCCATAATTCCGGGTCCGCCGGCATTGGTAATGATTGCGATGTTTCTGCCTTTTGGGAGCGGGCATGCCGAGAAGGCACAGCTGTAATTCATCATTTCGTCAAGTGCAGAAGCGCGAATTACACCGGATTGCTTTAATGCGGAAGAATAAGCTTGGTCTGCGCCGGCAATAGATCCTGTGTGGGATGAGACGGCGGCTGAGCCGGCTTCTGTGGTTCCTGATTTGATTAAAACGATTGGTTTTTTCTTGCAGGCGACCTTGGCAGCTTCCATGAATGCTGCACCGTCAACGATTTCTTCAAGATAG
>WRNK01000198.1 GCA_009776675.1 Methanimicrococcus sp. | reverse complement strand
AAATTGATTAAAAAATATACGGGTAAATAAAAACGATTTAAAGATAGGATAATCAAATTATGAGTTTTTCATAATTCTGATTATTGATACTTGGGGAAATAAATATGACAACTTACACACCAAAAGAGAGATTAAACCGCGTTTTAAACAAGCAAGAAGTTGACAGAATGCCTGCCGTTTGTTTCACACAAACCGCAACCGTCGAACAAATGGAAGCTATCGGCGTTTTCTGGCCCGAAGCCCATGAAAATCCGGAAATGCTTGCAAAATTAGCAGAAGCAGCTCACACTATTGTCGGTTTTGAAGCTGTCCGTGTTCCGTTTGACATCACGGCAGAAGCAGAATTTTTCGGCTGCAAATTGAAAGCCGGTACGCGCAATCAACAACCCTCCGTTATCGGTCACACGGTCGCCACAATCGATGATATTAAAAAATTAGAAAACTTCAAGTTCGGCGGTGACACGCGTGTTGACAGAATCATCAAGTCCATAAAAATCCTTGCCGACAAATACGGCAAAGAACTCCCGATTATTGGATCTATGATCGGACCGTTCTCACTTGCACAGCACCTGAACGGTGACAACTGGTTTATGGGACTCATGACAGAAGATCCCGTTGTTGAACCTTTAATTAACATGTGTACCAATTTCTGTATTCAATACGCCGAAGAAATGGTTAAAGCCGGCGCGGACACAATCGTTATCATCGACCCGACAGCCAGCTATGAACTCCTTGGTGACATGTTCTATGAAAAATTTGCCGTGCCCTACCACAAGAGAATTGTTGAAGCCATGAAAAAATTGAATGTTGCGACGATTCTTCACATCTGCGGGGACACAACAAAAGGCATTGCTCTTATGGACAAAGCAGGCGTTAACGCCATCAGCGTTGACCAAAAAGTCAACATCAAAGTCGCCACCGAAAATGCAAAAACCGCCATCATCGTCGGAAACCTTGACCCTGTCCAACTCCTCTGGAAAGGTGAGCCGGCAGCCATTAAGGAACAAAGTGCAAAAGTTTTCGCCGAAGGCTCAAAAATTATTGCAGCCGGCTGCGGTATTGTGACAGCAACACCGACCAAAAACTTGCAGGCCTCCGCAGAATTTGCAAAGACTGCAAAATACTGATTTTATCGGAATCTTCGGATTCCGCTTTCTTTTTTTTATTGCCGGCTTGCCATTAATCAATTGCCTTTGTCGTATTCTTCATTTGCAGGTAAATATAAATCATCATCAGAAGGAAATGTAAACTTTGTGTTTTGTGTGATGTGTTTACCATCACCAAAACCTTAATATGAAGAATATGGAATTAGATTTGTCACTATTATTAGATACTAAAATTAAAACCTGTTTTAGTCTCTGAAAAACCATTTTTAATCTGCCTAATTTATCACTTTTAGAGGTTACCATAATGAAAGAAATCAGAATACATGGGCGTGGCGGACAAGGTTCCGTTACTGCTGCCGAACTTCTTTCCATTGCCGCCTTCAGCGACGGCAAATTCAGCCAGGCCTTTCCGGCTTTTGGTGTGGAAAGACGCGGTGCTCCAGTCCAAGCGTTTATGCGTTTAGATGGTGCACCCATCCGTATAAGAAGTCAAATTTACGAACCGGATTACGTTATCGTTCAAGACCCAACCCTTATTGACGTCGTAAACGTTGTCGGCGGCTTAAAAGACACAGGCGCTTTGATCATTAACACCAAAGAGCCTCCCGAATCCTTTAAAAAATTGAATACAAAAGCAAAAATCATGACTGTTGACGCCACCAAAATTGCGATGGACATCATGGGCGTCCCAATTGTCAACACCGTTTTGCTGGGCGCATTTGCCGCAGCAACCGGCGAAGTGGCTGTCACATCCATTCAAGAAGCTGTGAAAGAAAGATTTGCCGGAAAAGTCGGCGAAAACAACGCACAAGCCATTCAAATTGCTTATGATTTTGTTAAAAAGGGGATGACAGCATGAAGATTACAATCGGTGCTGTTTGTAACCCGGGAACAGCCATGGAAAACAAGACAGGCGGCTGGAGAACATTCATGCCGATCTTTGATTACAGCAAATGTATCCGCTGCGGCATTTGTGAAACAGTCTGTCCGGACATGTGCATTTATCCCGACCCGACCACAGCCAATGACAAAGGCAAATGTGTTTTTGCCGTCAATTACACTTATTGCAAAGGATGCGGTATTTGTGCCAATGAATGCCCAAAGAATGTTATTACAATGACTCTGGAGGAAAAATAATGGCCAGCGATCCGAAAGACAAAGCAAAAATGAAAGTGGTGGAAGGGTCTTACGCAGTGGCGCATGCTGCAAAAGTATCTCGCCCGCTCGTAATTTCTGCATACCCGATTACACCGCAAACACATATTGTGGAAGACTTATCCCAATTCATGGCTGACGGTGAAATTCCAAACTGTGAGTACATTAATGTGGAATCCGAATTTTCAGCCATTTCAGCCTTAATCGGTGCCTCCGCAACAGGCGCCAGAACTTATTCCGCGACGACGTCACAGGGTCTTTTTTTAATGCATGAAGCCTTGTTCAATGCCGCAGGCATGAGACTTCCGATCGTGATGACCGTCGTTAACCGCGCCATCAGCGCCCCGATCAACATTTGGAATGACCAACAAGATTCGATTGCCGAAAGAGACTCCGGCTGGATCCAATTGTATGCCGAAGATACTCAGGAGGCCGCCGATACTGTTCTCCAAGCCTTCAAGATTGCCGAAGACAAAGATGTCCTTTTACCGATCATGGTTTGTATGGACGGATTTGTTTTATCTCACGTTTATGAACCGGTCGTTTTGATGGACCAAAAGGAAGCTGACACTTTCTTGCCGCCGTTTAAGCCGGACCATTATCTTGACCCGAAAAATCCGATGTCCTTTGGAACACTGGCCGACCCGTCTGTTTACACCGAATTCAGATATGCGCAGGAAAAAGCAATGGAAAGAGCCCTTGAGAAAATTGAACAAGCCGCTCTTGATTTCCAAAAAGTGACCGGCAGATA
>WRNK01000197.1 GCA_009776675.1 Methanimicrococcus sp. | reverse complement strand
CATAGATGTCCGTTTGTTGCGTTATTGTCATTTGGAAAAGCCGAATTTTTAAAATCGAAACGAATGAAAAACGAAAAAAACGCTGAATTTTTAAAAATCAAAAGAAAGGATTAAAACCCCTTCTATCTTATTTATTCGCCCGTGTCGTCTATCACTAAAATGGTATCCTCTTCTTTACTGTCTTTTTGAACACAGTCGCTGTTCTCTTGACAATAAATGATTTCTTCAACAGTTTCTGCTGTAATCAATTCGCCCGGGATACAAATCGGAATTCCCGGCGGATAAATCATGACCGCCTCAGCAGCAACACGCCCAACCGCATCGCGAATTTTGCAAGGAACTTTATCGGCATAAAATGCTTGGCGCGGAGACATCACTTGCGGCGGCACATAAATGATTTCTTCCGGCGTGTCAATCGGCTCGGATTTGCCGTAATAAGTCTCTGACAAATCTTTGAAAACGTCATACAGCTTCCATACGGTTTCTTTGGTATCGCCGATTCCAATGACTGCTAAAACGAGAGTCGGTTCGGCAAGCTCTAATTGAATTTTGTATTTCTCAAACATCAAATCATAGACATCAAAACCGTCAAGACCAAGACGTGTCACATTGACAACAATCTTTGTCGGGTCGTATGTCATTGTTTCACTGTCTTCATCTTCATCTAAAACAGACAAGCCCGGAATTTTGGAAATGGCTTTCTTCAATTTTCGGCATTCTGTTACCAATTCTGAAAAAATTTCTTCGCCCTGTGTTGCAAGCATTTTACGCGCTGCTTCTAAAGAGGCCAGCATCAAGTAACTTGGACTTGTTGTATGAAACATGAGGACACGTTTTTTGATGGAGTGGTATTTCACAAGTCCCTCATTATGAAGCAGCATGGCACTCTGTGACAGCGAACCGCCGGTCTTGTGGGTGCTGACCACAACCAAATCTGCTCCAAGCTCTGCGGCGGATTTTGGAAGCGTGGATGAAAATGAGAAGTGGGCGCCATGAGCTTGGTCAACCATGACAACAATATCTTTTCTGTGTGCGTATTCAATGACGCTTTTTAAATCAGAACAAGCGCCGTAATATGTCGGATAAACCAGAAAAAGGGCTTTTGCATCCGGATTTGCCTCCACATATTTTTGAATGGTCTCAAGCTTCATCCCACTCGCAATGGCAAATTTTTGATCGATTTCAGGCTCCATAAAGACGGGAATCGCACCGGATAAAATCAATGCGTCTGTCACGGATTTGTGTGCGTTTCTCGGGATCAGTATTTTTTCGCCTTCATAGCAAACGGTCATGATCATGATGTGAACACCGCTACTGCTGCCGTTGACAATATAAAAAGCATTATCTGCTTTGTAAGCTTCAGCGGCCAATTCAAGAGATTCTTTGACAACACCCACAGGGTGCGCAAAAGTATCAAGCCCGATTGGCGAATTGACGTCCATCAAAAATGCCTCTTTCCCGATCAATTTTTGAAAATCGCAAACGCGTTTTCCTCTCTTGTGACCGGGGACATCATAAGATGCAATTTCTTTTTTATCAAAATCACGAAGGGCGTCAATTATAGGTGTGGAATTCTGGTCCATCTGCGAACATTAACCTCTTTTTTTTATCATCAAAAAAATAAACAATATCAAAGATAGCAAAAGATCATCAGAGGGTCATTTTGCTTTTTTACCTTAAAATAAAACAACTATTGCATATTGGTTTGATTATTTAAAACTAGTCCTTTAGTTTCTGTGATGGAAAGTTTTTATTGATGAATTCATATGATTACAGTAATTGTTGAGTAATTCCTAAGTACTGAGTCATCATTAAAGAAAAGAGGATAAATCATGGACTGCCTGTTTTGTAAAATTGTAAAGGGCGACATCCCCTGTTTTAAAGTTTACGAGGATGAGAAACATATTGCCTTTTTAGATATTGATCCGTGTGTTGACGGTCATGCACTTGTGATTCCAAAAAAGCATTCCAATGCTTTTACTGAAATGCCGCCTGAGGATGCCGGCGCTCTTTTTGAAGCCGTGAACAAAGTGTCCAACCAACTGATGGATAAATTAGGCTGCAGCGGTTTAACAATCGGCGTCAACACCTATGCATCTGCCGGACAAACCGTCATGCATACCCATGTTCACATTTTCCCGCGCATTGCCGGAGACGGTGGCGGTACAACACATTCCATTATCCGAGCCGCAAAATCTTCAGATATGGCATACATCCAAAACCTTTGTCAAAAAATAAATGAGAAGTGAAAAAATCTTTCAAAAAATAAATGAGAAGTGAAGTATGGAATCAGAATCCTCCCAAAAAAGAAGTTCATCTGTCATTGAAACCGAACAGCCGTTTGGAAAGTATTTTGGCGTCTGCGCTTCGTTTCATCATTCAAAAGCCTGCCGCTGTCTGGCATGTGCGCTTAAACCCGCCTACGGCATTCTCATGTATTGCGCCAAAGGAAGTTGCCCAACCTACGGATCCGGCGAAGAAAAAATCGGAACGATTGAAGAAACGGAAAATGAAGAAAATACAATCTGCTTGTGTTCCAAATGCGCCGTGTACAAACAATTTGCTATGGAAGGATTAGATTTTTGCAAACCATAATTCGTTCTCTGTAATATGAAAGAGAAAGAAAAAAGAGAAAGAAAAGAAAAAGGAAAAAAGATGACATTTGAGAGATATACGCGCCAGTTGCCTCTTATTGGAGAAGAAGGGCAAAAAAAGCTATCGCAAGCTTCTGTTTTTATTGCCGGAGCCGGCGGTCTTGGCTCCCCTGTTGCGACATATCTGGCGGCGGCAGGCGTCGGACATATTACACTGCTGGATAGTGATGTCGTTGATGAGACAAATTTAAACCGCCAATTCCTGCACGGCAGCAAAGACACCGGCAGAAATAAAACAACATCCGGCGCTGAAAAATTGCGCGCGTTAAATCCCGAAATTGAGATCATCGAAAAAGCAGAAAAGCTGACGGCTGAAAATGTTTCAGACCTTGTCGGCGACTGCCAAATTATTGCAGACGCTTTGGACAATAACGAAACCCGCCAA
>WRNK01000196.1 GCA_009776675.1 Methanimicrococcus sp. | reverse complement strand
GACGGGCACAGTAAATGCAATAGTCTTTGCTTTCATCGTTCATTGCGAAGTCGGCGGCGCTGTTCATAGGCATACCGCACGCGATACAAGTTTTCATTTTCTTTACCTCCAATTAATTTTTATTATTTTTTATTATTCTTTATCGAGTTATTAACGACAAATAACACTCAATCAAAGTGCGTTTATACCGTTTCAAAACCGAATCTTTCGGCGCAAATAAATCGCCGTTTAACAAATAGTAGTGAACCAATCCAAGCCAGGTATTAAAAAGCATATGAAGGGGTATGTTTTTGATTTCTCCTTCGTTTATTTTTTGCTCCAATGCCTGTAAAAAATGAATGGATAGCGTTGATTGTATGGCTATGAATGTGTTTTTTGCTTCTTCCGGCAGATAGACGGTTTCTTTGACAAGACGTTTGTAAAAGTCTTCGTGTTTGATCAGCACATCTATGTGCATTTCTAAAAGTTTTGTAATGTCGTCGCCATACTCGGACAGCGAATGCAGTTCACTGTTTATGTCCTGTGAAAATTTTTCCAACAAACAGAGCAAAAGGCTCTCTACAGTTGGAAAATGAACGAATATAGATCCGTGCGAAACATTCGCTTCATGAGCAATAGCAGTCGTAGGTACGGAAAACCCGTGTTCAGAATAGACCTTTGCCGCTGCGACAATTATCCTTTCTTTGGTTTGTTCTTTTTGTAACCGACGTTTCTCTGACATTGAATGACTCACTACTCAATGAGTAAACACTTATTGTATAAATACTTATGTTTTTGTTGGAGAATAGAATTAAAAGATGGTGACCGTTAATTAAAAACTGTCTGATGTGTCCTTTCAAAAACATTGCAAAAGCTTTCTGTTTTAAAAAATGCGGTGAAAAGCTCATTATTCACCGCATATTTGCAGTGAAAATTTTTGTTATTCGCCGCAAATTTGCGGTAAATATTTTATATCTTTACCGCACAATTACTGTCAATATGACAAAGTACATTTACCAATATGAAAACTGGACGGATTTCAGTTGGCAAAATGCAGCTGTGAGCGCGTCACTTGGCGAAGTTCGTTTGCTGCAGGGCAAAATTTTGGGGCGAATGCATTCATTTGGTTTTTCGTTGAAAGAAGAAAAAAATCTTGAAACGCTTACGTTTGACGTGCTTAAATCGTCAGAAATTGAGGGAGAGAAACTGAATTATGATCAGGTTCACTCTTCTATTGCCCGATTGTTAGGAATAGAGGCAGAAGAGCTTGTATCTTCGTCTCGAAATGTAGAAGGCGTTGTTGAAATGATGCTCAATGCCACACAGGATTACAAAAGTCCGCTGACAGAGGAGCGTCTGTTTGGCTGGCACGCAGCACTTTTTCCGACAGGTTACAGTTCAATGTATAAAATTAAGGTTGCGCAATACCGCAGCGAAGAAATACAGGTTGTTTCGGGTGCAATCGGAAAGGAAAAAATACATTACAAAGCCGTTCCCCCCGAGGATGTCAAAATGGAAATGGACAAATTTCTTTTGTGGCTAAACGATGATAAAATTGTCATTGACGGTGTTTTAAAAGCCGCTATTGCTCATTTTTGGTTTGTCGTTATTCACCCCTTTGACGACGGCAACGGACGAATTGCACGGGCAATTTCAGATATGCTGCTTGCCCGCAGCGAAAATTCTCCAGAACGCTTTTACAGTTTGTCAAAACAAATTTTCACAGAGCGCAGCGAATATTACGAAATTCTCAAAAAAGCACAGCATCGTAACGATATTACAGAATGGCTTGTTTGGTTTTTGAATTGCCTGAAACACGCTCTTGAGGAAACCGAAATGAGCATGCAAAATATCTTGCAAAAAGCAGCGTTTTGGGAAAAGCATAAAGATGTTCAAATAAATGAACGTCAGCGTCTTATGATTAACAAACTGTTTGATGAATTTGATGGAAAACTCACGTCTTCAAAATGGGCAGAAATGACAAATTGTTCTACAGATACTGCTTTACGCGATATAAAAGATTTGATTGAAAAAGGCATTTTAAAGCAGGAAGAAGCGGGCGGGAGAAGTACGAATTATACATTGGCATATGAGAAGCATGAGAATAACGACAAATGCAGCTGCGGTTTATTTTCATGTTTGAAAGCAACGAAGAATCTATTCAAACGAAATCGAAAAATTGATTAAACCAACTGCAACGAACATCAAGGTAAAAATAAATAATATCACTAAAAGGAGGAGCAAAATATGAAGTATCGCACAGACATAAAATCGGGGAACGACTTATCGATCCTCGGATTTGGATGTATGCGTTTTCCAAAAAATTTAACCCAAATCGACATAAACCGAACCGAACAACTCATTGTAAAAGCAGTCGAGGAAGGCATTAATTATTTTGATACCGCCTATTCTTACGCCGGAAGCGAAGATGTTTTGGGACCAATCATTGAAAAAAACAATTTGCGGGACAAAATTTTTCTTGCGACAAAATTGCCGTTTATGAAATGCGAAACCTATGAAGATTTTGAATCTTTTTTTCAAATTCAACTCAAACGCCTGCATACGAATTACATTGACTATTACCTCATACATAGCCTCATGGATGTCGATTTATGGGAAAAGCTTTGCGAGATGGGAATTGAAAAATGGATTCAAGAGAAAAAAGAATCGGGGCAAATAAAAAATATCGGTTTTTCTTTTCACGGCATACATGATGAATTTATGAAACTTCTGGATGTCTATGACTGGGATTTTTGCCAAATACAATACAATTACATAGACATAAACTATCAGGCAGGAGCCGTTGGATTAAAAAAAGCACATTCCAAAGGTCTCTCTGTTATTATTATGGAGCCGCTGCTTGGGGGAAAATTGGCAACCGGACTTCCAAAAACGGTTGTCAATACTTTTAATGCGGCAAACAGTTCATTGACGCCGACCGCATGGGCACTCCGATGGCTTTGGAATCAAAAAGAGGTGACCGTTGTTTTATCCGGCATGAATGAAATGTCACAGCTGGAAGAAAACATTCAGACTGCCGAAAATGCCGTTCCTGATATGCTGA
>WRNK01000195.1 GCA_009776675.1 Methanimicrococcus sp. | reverse complement strand
GTTGCAGTACAAAGTTGCAAGCGCGGTACAGCCGGATACGTCCAAAGAAATCAGATTGCTGCTGTTGAAATTCAGAGATTTCAGCGTGGTACAGCCGGATACATTCAGAGAGGTCAGATTGCTGTTGAAGCAGACCAGAACTTCCAGTGCGGCCAAACCGGATACATCCAAAGAAATCAGATTAGAGTAAGAACAATTCAGATATTCCAGTGCGGTACAGCCGGATACGTTCAGAGAGGTCAGATAGGGGTTGTTGGAGCAATTCAACCGTTCCAGCGCGGTCAAGCCGGATACGTCCAGAGATGTCAGATTATAATTGTAGGAGCAGTACAGATATTCAAGTGCGATGCAGCCGGATACGTTCAGAGAGGTCAGACGGCTGCTGTTGCAGCGCAGATATTCAAGTGCGTTCAAGCCGGATGCGTTCAGAGAGACCAAATTGTTGTTGTCGCAGACCAAAACTTCCAGTGCGGTCAGATCGGTCACATCCAAAGCACCATCCAAATTTCTGTTGGCAATATTCAATTGAACAATTCGTTTATTTGTCGCGTCAGAGGACCATGTTACACCTATCCAGCCAATCGGTATGGCGTCGCCGTCAACAACAGTATCCGGCGTCCAACTCAAATTGTTGGTTGCAATAATGTTGTTAATGACGGCGATGTCGCTTGTGTTGTAGTCGCCGGGGGCTGCCAGCGTCATCATCGGCGTGAGAGTCAGTGCCACACCGACGATAAACAATATGGGAAGCAAGTGTTTTGTTTTGTGTTTAACATTTTGCATTTTACAAATCCTCGCGATTTTTAAAATTGCAGCGTTGAACTGCATTTGAATGTGTTGTGTAAAAACCGTTTTTGCCTTTTATGGAATTTTGTTGATTTTATACTTTGTAAACAATCAATAAGTGTATATAATTTTCTTTTGTAAACTCCTTTTCCGGCAACTCTAAAAAATGTTCAGCTGCTATTGTTACATCACTGTTGTCGCCGCCCGATCAAATGGCAAACTCATGTCTCTCTGTTCAGTTTAAAAAACAACCAAAAATTTTTGGATTAAATGGCTTAATTCTTTCACTCAAAAATCAATAAAAAAGGACAAGAGGGGTTTTCCCTCCTGCCCAAAAATCGTAATCAAATGAGTAAAAATTAAAATTTCATGGATGGTGAAAATGAATTTAAGCAAAATTTGTCAAACACTTCATCTTCGACTTCTGAATATTTTTTTTTGTAATCCTTTGATTTTTGATCATATTTTTTCATTTTTTCCCGAACTTCGGCATTCATTTTATCGAGGGTTTTTTGGTCAAAGCCCTCTGTATTTTCTAATGTAAACATGGTCAATCAATCTTTTTCATATTTTATCGTTAAGAATTTCAGAACAATTCTTTATTCTTTTTCTTCCCTAATATATCTAATCATTCAAGGATTTCTTCGATTCATATTGTTTATTTTATTGAAATGTTTACTTTATCGGAAAACAAATAAATTTTTTTCATTTTTTAAAACAACTTCCAACGTTCCGTTATATTCCTCCACGACACCTTTGACGCCGATTTTTCCTCCGACATCTATCGTTTGATTAAGTGAAACGGCACCGGATGATTTTGGAACGAATATGATCACAACCGACTCATCGTTTTGATTTTTTTGATCCGTCTGACAATCCAGATTGATCAGCAAGTTGCTTCCGGTAAATGTCATTCTTTTGCTCAAAACGGTTCCTTCAACATAAACTGTTTTTCCAATGTCATTTTTCGTCGGAATGACCGGAACCTCTTGTCCGCCGCTTCCTGTGTCTGCCGATATGGCTGTATAAAGCAAAAAAAGGGTTGAAAAAGCCATAATAAACAATATTGCTGCCACTTTACTTTCTGTTTTCATACATCCAAAAAATTCATTTTGGGTCATGAACTTTTTGAAAAATTTAAAAACAAAAGGTTTAAATGTATGTTCAAAAAAAAGTCAAAACGTACTCTGAAAAATTTAAGCAAAGGCAAAATGTGGATCAGCATATATTTTTTCTTCTTTTTGCGGTTTGGCAATAAAGATATATTTCCGAAAGCTTTTTTAACAACCACAATTGTTTTTTAAGGTTGAGTTACGATGAATCTTGTCCGAAAATGTCGAAAATGCGGTAATTGGATTTACATTATTGACAAGGACATTGGGGCTTTAATCAAATGTTCTCGCTGCGGCGAAGAGCACCACCTTTCAAAAACGCTTTCCGATAAAGTCGTTTTGACAAGAATTTGATTTTTTTCATTTCTTTCATTTCTTTCGTTTCTTTCATTTTTTCGTTTCTTTCATTTTTTCGTTTTTTCGTTTCTTTCATTTTTTATCTATCTAAATCAAATCCTATCAAATAAAACCTTTTTATAATCCAAATTCTGTTTACCTCTTAATTCAAACTCACTTTTTATATGGAGATTTTTATGACACCCCCCGAAATTCCGAAAGAATACGATGCGGCTCAAATTGAAACGAAATGGATGAATACATGGGACGCTTCTATGTATTATTTTGATTGGGCTGACCACACGCGCCCGCAATACATCATTGATACGCCGCCGCCGTACCCGACGGGCAATTTCCATATCGGCAACGCATTAAACTGGTGTTATATTGACTTCGTTGCCCGCTACAAGCGTATGCGCGGCTTTAATGTCATGTTCCCGCAAGGCTGGGACTGCCACGGACTGCCCACAGAAGTGAAAGTTGAAGAAACAAACAAAATTACAAAAAATCAGGTTCCCCGTGCAGAGTTTCGTAAAATGTGCGAAGATTTGACCCGCGGAAATATTGTGAAAATGAGAAATACCATGCTGCGTCTTGGTTTCTCAAACGACTGGAGCAACGAGTTTATCACAATGGAGCCGTCCTACTATGTAAAAACCCAGCGCTCGTTTTTAAAAATGTATGAAAAGAATTATGTTTATCACGAAGAACACCCCGTCAACTGGTGCCCGCGCTGTGAAACCGCCATTGCTTTGGCGGAGGTCGAATACCGCGAAAACAAAACAAAACTTAATTTCTTAAATTTTTCTCTCGCAGACAACTCCGG
>WRNK01000194.1 GCA_009776675.1 Methanimicrococcus sp. | reverse complement strand
AAAGAAGGCACAAAACCTCTTGCTGTAAAAGAAGGCACAAAACCTCTTTCTGTGAAAGAAGGTACAAAACCTCTTGCTGTAAAAGAAGGCACAAAGCCTCTTGCTGTGAAAGAAGGTACAAAACCTCTTGCTGTAAAAGAAGGCACAAAACCTCTTGTTGTCGGTGTTATTATTGAAAATGTTAAAAAAACGGCTGAAGCCGGAAAATCTTTAGGAGCCGACATACTTGAAGTCAGAATAGACTTGTTGCTTTCAAAAAAGAGGGGTTTTGAAAAATATCTCAAAGGCAGCGTTGAAGAAATTCGATTGCATGAACAACTTGAAAAATGGATGAATGAAGCAAAATGTGCGGATCTTCCGGTTATTGCAACTCTTCGATCCAGAGAAGAATCCGGTTTATTCGAAGGATCGGAAAATGAGCGATTCAAAATTATTGAAAAATTAATTCCTCTGGCAGATTATATTGACATTGAACGCAAAAGTTCAAAGCAAAATATATTCGAGTCTTATGTGGCAGCTCGAAAAACAAATACTAAAATCATCATTTCCTCCCATTATTTTGATGAAACGCCGTCTCAAAAGAAAATGAAAAAGGTTTTGAAAGACTCTTATGAAAAAGGCGCATTTATTTCAAAAATTGCTGTGATGCCGAAAAATCAGAAAGATATTCTCAACTTGTATCAAGCCGGATTGAACGCCTCTGGAAAAACGTGTTTAATTGCGATGGGAGACCTTGGAAAACAATCTCGAATCATTGCGCCGGCATTTGGTTCCATATTATCCTACGGCTATATTCATTCGAATTCCGCACCGGGGCAAATGAGAGTTGATGAAATAAAAACAGCATTCAAATGGCTTGGATGGAGAGATTGATCTCCTTTTTTTAAAATAAACGTTTTGAAATCATGACTCAAAGAACAAAATTTGGTGTTTTTGGATATCCGATTCAGCATTCATTGTCTCCTGTTATGCAAAATGCAGCATTTCAAGAGAAAGGGATGACAGCTTTTGAATATCAGGCATATGAGGTAAATCCAAAAGATTTAAAAAATGCAATTTTGAAAGCCCAAAAAGATGGATTTTTAGGCATTAATTTAACCATTCCTCATAAGGAAAAGGCATTAGATTTTGATTTTATTCAACCGGATTCCTTTGCAGAAAAAGTCGGCGCTGCCAATACTCTTTTAATATCTCATGAAAAAATTGAAGCTTTCAATACAGATGCATATGGTGCCTTGTCTGCTTTAGAATATGAAGGAATTGATACAAAAAATAAAAAAATATTGATTATCGGTGCCGGCGGCGCATCCAGATCTATTTCATTCTTATTTGGAGAACAAGGAAATTTTCTTAAAATTATAAATCGAACGGCTGAAAAGGCTGAGAGTTTAGCTGCCGAAATTACCAAAAAGACAGGAAACAAAAAAGTATTTGGAAGCGGATTTCAAACGGCTTGGAATGACGTCAAAGAAGCAGACATCATCATTCAAACAACGGAAATCGGCATGGGAAAATATGAAAACGTTTCTGTTTTTGATTTGTGGGATGTGCCAAAAAATGCGGCAGAAAATGCCAAAAAAACAAAAAACGAATGTCTTCAAAATTATTTGAGAAAAGAAACAGTTGTTTTTGATATTGTTTATCGCCCCATGGAGACGAAATTTTTGAGAGAAGCGCGTCTGAACGGGTGCCACACAATAAACGGTGTCATGATGTTGGTATTTCAAGGCGCTTTTGCATTTGAAATTTGGACAAAGGAAAAACCAAATATTGACATGATGAAAGAAACTGTTTTATTTCATCTAAAGAAAGAATAAATGAAAGAATAAACGAAAGAATAAATGAAAGAATAAANGAAAGAATAAATGAAAGAATAAATGAAAGAATAAATGAAAGAATAAATGAAAGAATAAACGAAAGAATAAATGAAAGAATAAACGAAAGAATAAAGAAATGAAACAAAAAGCATTCGGAGTCAGATTTGGATATGGACGCGTACTCGGATAAAAAAGATGACATGGATAAACTGATTGGTCTCATCGAAAAAACGGCGGTATCAAAACACGCTACAGTTGCCATGGGTGTCAGAGACCCTGACACCGATACCATCAAATGTGCCAAATCCGCCGTTGAAAAAGGTTATGCTGATGTCATATTAGTCGGCAGCAAATCCGATATTTTGGAAGCTTATGCTTCTTTGTCGGGATGCCAAACAGAAAACATCTCTACGCTTCCTTTTGAGATTATTGATACGAAAAATCCTGAAGATGAGTTGATTTCTCTTTTAATTTCAGGAAAAGTAGATGCTGCAATTCGAGGAACGGCAAAAGCCTCCGACTCCCTCTCCAACCTCAAAAAGGCATGTCACATTAACAAACTTCATCGAATTGCTATTTTATTAACACAAGATGGCAGTCCCTATTTTTTTGCACCTGTCGGAATTGATGAAGGAACAACAACGCAAGACAAAATTGAATTCGTCTGTTTAGGAACGCATTTGCTGAAACGGTTGGGCGTGTCGCCACATGTCGGCTTAATTTCAAGTCCCGACGAAGACGGGCAAAAAGAAGCAGAAGAAATTGTCAAAATTGTCACGGAAGAAAAAAAGCTTCATATTGTCGATTATAAAATGGATTTGGAAGAAGCGTTTGAACATTCCAATTATATTATTGCGCCAAACGGCATTACAGGAAATTTGATTTTCCGAGCGTTGGCTTTTTTAGGCGGCGGCGATGGTTTGGGCGCTCCGATTTTGATGGACAGCCATGTGTTTGTCGATACTTCTCGCTCAGCAGGGCATTATACAAAAGCGATTATGGTTGCCAGTGCTTTATCAAAAAAGAAAAATCCGGCAGACAAATAATTTTTGAAAAAGAAAATTTCGGCAGACAAACGATGCTGCTAAAAAAAAATTCGGCAGACAAATACTGCTGCCGATATTGAGATTTAACGACGGCTCAAGGGCATATGCGAAAGCATGACATTGACGAGGTTTGCCATCGGCATGGTTTGAATCCAAATTTTTCCGGGACCTGTTAATGTTCCTAAGAAAAGACCTTCTCCACCGAACAAGACATTTTTGAC
>WRNK01000193.1 GCA_009776675.1 Methanimicrococcus sp. | reverse complement strand
ATAGGCCCCTGACCACCGAAGAAGAAAGATATTGGCAATACATCATCAACGAAAGTTTCAAAATATTTGTCGATGATGTCGCAGCCGGCAGAAACATGACACAAGAAGACGTTTTGGAATTGGCAGACGGGCGTGTTTATCTTGCGACAGATGCCAAAAATTACGGTTTAATCGATGATTATGGAAATCTTTACGATGCCGCCGATAAAGCCGCAGAGTTGGCAGGAATTAAGAATTATACCATTTATGTCATGGATAGCATTTCTTTATCTTCACTGTTTTTTTAAATGAGTCAATCAGAACAACAACGTTTCTGATTTTCTCTTTTTTTTCTTTTCTCTTTTTTTTCTTTTCTCTTTTTTTTCTTTTCTCTTTTTTTTCTTTTCTCTTTTTTTCGTTCTTTTCTTCGTTCATTTCTTCGTTCTTTTTTGTGTTTATTGATATTGAATTTTCAATTGCGTTCTGCGGATTTTTAGAGAACTTATTTATAGACTTGCATTCATAAAATAAAGTCGGATGTCAAAAAATATTCTTGTTGACCAAACGGTGGAAGTGCTTGTTCATGCCGGATTCATCGTTTCGGAACGCTGTGATATTCGCCCGCGCAGTTTTGACATTGCCGCCCGCAAAGGCAATATTATGCTGCTTTGTAAAATTCTTCAAAACATTGACGGCTTAACGGAAGAATCCGCAAGCGAAATGCTTCTTTTGGCGGATTGTCTTGGCGGAACACCTTTGATGATTGGCGAAAAAACACGCGATCAGCCGCTGGAAGACGGTGTCATTTACATGCGGTACAAAATTGTCGCACTCAGCATTCAAACGTTTTTTGATTATTTCATCGATGATGTGATGCCGCTTGTTTCTGCATCTCCGGGCGGTCTTTATGTTCCGATTGACGGAAACGCCCTTAAAAAAGCACGCCTTGAAAGCAATATGTCTTTGGGCTCATTGGCAGGCGCCGCCGGCGTTTCCCGGCGGATGGTCAGCAAATATGAAGAAGAAGGGATGCACGCCTCTATTGATACGGTACTGCTGCTTGAGGATTTGCTCAAAGTCGAATTGGCAAAGCCGATTGACATTTTAAATCCGACCGTTCTCAAGAAAAATATTGATTTGCCTCAGCCGTCTTCTGAAAAGGAAGCCGATGCAACCATACCGATCGGCAGAGTTAAAATCGTTTCTCACAAAGAGACACCGGAAACCGTCGCAGAACAAGAAATGCTCACCTATGTTTCAATTCTGGGATATAATGTGAAAGAAACATCGCATTCGCCTTTTAAAGCCATTTCCCAAGACGAAAAATCTGTCATATTAACCGGCGTCAGCAAATACAATCCAACCGTCATCAAGCGCGCTCATTTGATGAGCAGCATTTCGGATGTTCTTCAAACCGAATCTGTTTTTTTAATTGACGGGACATCAAAAGTCAAATCCGTTGACAGCACCGCTTTTATCGAAAAGAAAGAGCTTGTCAAAATGAGCGGACCTGAAGATTTGATCGAAACCATTGAAGAGAGAAAAGTGCCGGAAAAGAAGTAAAAAACAAAAATG
Source organism: Methanimicrococcus sp. (assembly GCA_009776675.1). The sequence goes on along the minus strand of WRNK01000193.1, from coordinate 1,540 downwards.
GCGAAATAAATAAAAAACAAAGAAAAAACGAAAAAATAAAGAAAAAACGAAAAAATAAAAGCGCCCGATGCAGGATTTGAACTTGCGCTCTTCCGAGAAGAAGCGGTTTTCGAGACCGCCGCCTTACCACTAGACTAACCGGGCATAAAGTGAAAGAAAACAAATGTCTTCGGAGTGCATGAATGCTTTTTTTCATATAAATACTTTTAAGTCGGTAAAATTTTAAAAATTTAATATAATAACTTTTCCATTTCAAAAATTTAAAAAAGTTTATCACCGATGTATCAATAAATTCAAATGCAAAACGCTGACTTTAAATTGATGGCAAAACATTACTTCTGTCAATTTATGAAATATTTTTCTTAAATTTTTATCGCGTGGTGTCTATGGTCGTTGATGAAAAGTGGAATAAAAAATTAAAAAGCTTCCTGAAGCGTTATTATAAAGACGATGTGCTGGAACTGGCAAACAACTATCCGGACAAACGCAGTCTTGTGATTAACTACGATAAGCTGGAAGTTTTCGACCGCAGCATCGCCCGTGATCTGATTGAAAATCCCGAAGATGTGATCTTATCTTTGGAATTCGCTCTCAAAGATATGGATTTGCCGCTGACGAAAAAGTTGGAAAATGTTCATGTCCGTATCGTGAATATTCCAAACCGCATTCCGATTCGTGATTTGAGGAGCAAGCACCTTTCTAAATTTATTGCTGCCGAAGGAATGATTCGCCGCGCCACGGAAGTGCGTCCGCGAATTACAAAAGCGGCTTTTAAATGTATGCGCTGCGATACGATTACTTTTGTCGAACAGCTTGGGAATAAAATGGATGAGCCGTATTCCGGCTGTGAAAATGAAAACTGCGGCAAACGGGGTCCGTTTAAGCTTGTGATGGATCAATCCGAATTTATTGATTCACAAAAGGGGCAGATTCAGGAATCTCCCGAAAGTTTAAAGGGCGGCACCAACCCCCAAAGCATTGAAATTAATTTTAACGACGATTTAACGGGACTTGTGTCTCCCGGAGACCGTGTTATTATAAACGGGGTCTTACGCTCTGTTCAGCGTCCGCTTCGAGAAGGCAAATCGACGTTTTACGACTTGGTCTTAGACGCCAATTCCATTGAAAGGCTTGATCAGGAATACGATGAGTTAGACATTTCTGCTGAAGAAGAAGAAAAAATATTGGAACTTTCCCGCGATCCGAAAGTTTATGATAAAATCGTCGGCTCCATCGCACCAACGATTTACGGGCATGAAAATGTCAAGCGCGCACTTATGTATCAGCTTTTTTCAGGCGTTGTCAAACAATTCCCGGACGGTTCGCGTGTCCGCGGCGACATTCATATTATTCTTGTCGGCGACCCGGGTGTCGCAAAAAGCCAGCTGCTTCAATATATTGTCAAACTCTCGCCGCGCGGTGTTTTTGCGTCGGGCAAAAGTGCGTCTGCCAGCGGTCTTACGGCGGCGGCTGTTCGCGATGATATGGGCGACGGGCGCTGGACAATTGAGGGCGGTGCGCTTGTAATGGCGGGTATGGG
>WRNK01000192.1 GCA_009776675.1 Methanimicrococcus sp. | reverse complement strand
AAAAAATTGTGAAAAATACGGCTTGACAAATGTGACATTCATCTGCGGCAACGCCCTTGACCCCAAAGTGATTGAGCAAATTCCGCCGGTCGATATTGTCTTTTCCGATCCGGCAAGGCCCCCTGAAGAAGATATACGCCAAACCGATTGTCTCCGCCCCGAAATTCCGGCAGTTCTTGAAGCATACGCATCCGTTTCACAAAATTTTGCGTTTGAAGCACCTCCTCAAATGCCGCCGGAACGCATTGATTTTGATTGCGAAAAAGAATACATCTCACTCAACGGTGCGCTCAACCGATTAACATTATATTTTGGAAAACTCAAAAAATACGAAAGAGTCGCGGTCTCTTTGCCTGACGCCAATGCAATCGTCAAGGCGCCTATGGAGTTGCCGCCGTTGGTTTACACCGACAAACCGATGATGTTTATGTATGAGCCGGATCCGGCAGTGATTGCCGCCGAATTGTTAAATGAACTCGCAGATGATATGATTCGGTCAATGGGAAGTCATGTCCGCGTCATGAACATTGACAAAAAAAGAACGCTTCTGACGTCGGATTTGCTCACCATGAATCCGATGAATAAAAACAATTACATTGTCCTTCGAACCATGCCTTTTGGCAGTGAAGAAAACAATTTGGAAATCAATGAATTTCTTAAAAAAAGCAATGTTGGAAAAGTTGTTTTAAGAGGAAATATTGACCCGAAAGACTATTGGGCGATTCGGAACAAACTTGAAGACGGGCTTACGGGAACAAAAAACGTACATTTGTATCTGAAAGGGGCAGAGGCAATTCTCTGCGAATTGATATTATGATTTGAAAAAACTCGAACTTAGCAGAAGGCATTAAAAGACATTAAATGTTTTAAACTTGTAAAAATGTGAAAAAATCAGGTGAAAAAATTGACCGAAACAAAGAAAACAGATATTTTGGAAAAGGGCGCCATCATTCAACGTGACGGCGAAACATATGCCATTGCACCGCACACCCCCGCCGGATTATTGACGCCGGAAATATTGCGCAAAATTGCGGATGTTGCCGAAAAATACAAGCTTAACGCCATTAAACTTTCATCATCCCAACGCGTTGTTTTGGTTGGCTTAAAAGAAGAAGATATCGACGCTGCTTGGAAAGACTTGGGTATGAAACCCGGCTCAGCAATCGGCATTTGTGTCCGAAGTGTCCGTATCTGTCCGGGAACGACATTTTGTAAGCGCGCCCGACAAGATTCGCTGGGTCTTGGGTTAAAGCTGGATGAAAAATATCACGGCATGTCGCTTCCGGCAAAGCTGAAAATCGGCGTTTCGGGCTGCCCATTCTCATGTTCAGAATCTGCTGTTCGAGACATTGGATTTGTCGGCGATACGAACGGATTTAAATGTTATGTCGGCGGCAGTGCCAGCGCAACTCCGCGCATCGGCGACTTGATTGCAGAAGGACTGTCAGAAGATGACGCGTTGAAATTGACGGACAAAATAATCGGCTACCTCAAATCCAAAGATTCTAAAAAAAGGATTGGGCGGTTAATTGAAGAAATCGGTCTTGAAGCATTCAGAAAAGAAGCGGGCATTTGATCCGCTTTTCATTTTTTCTTTTTATTTTTCTTTTTATTTTCCTTTTATTTTCCTTTTATTTTCCTCTTTGTTTTTTTCACTCTTCACTTTTAACGTGAATAAATTTTTATTAAAACGTCTCCTTTTTTAAAATAGAGATTTATGCCGACAACTTCTAAAAACCAAAAGACCCCTCCGATTGATATTTCCAACATTCTGGCAAAAAAAGCGGATGCTTATCTGATTCACGGAGATCTTCACAATACGGATTTATTTTATGCGGCACGCTTTTTGATGTCGGATCCGTTTTCATACATTTTGACGGCATCGGGAGAGGAAATGCTTCTGATTCCGGATATGGAAAAGGGGCGCGCTCAAAAGGAGTCTAGAGTCTCGGATAAAAATATTAAAACGACGTCGGATTATAATTACCGCAGTCTTGTCAAAGAAAAAAAGGACACAAGTCTTGCTTATGCTCTTGTTTTAAAAGCGGCGTTGGCAGAAAAAAACATCAAAACTGTCGCGGTTGACTATGATTTTCCGGCGTATTATTTTGATGCCCTTCAAAAAGAAGGGTTAAAGGTCGTTTTGATGAAAAATGTTTTTGATAAATCAAGAGCGATTAAAACGAAGGATGAGATTTCAAAAATTGCAGAGTCGCAGGAAGCTGCCGAAAAAGCTATGGCTGCCGCAATTTTGATGATACAAAACTCAACCGTTGAAAAAGAAACAAAAAGGCTTTTACATAACGGTTTTGTACTTACAGGAGAAATGGTTTTAAAAGAAATCGCCCGCATTCTGACGGAAAATAACTGTCTGGATGAAGAAACAATTGTTTCCTGCGGAGAAGACAGTGCCGATCCGCATGGCAAAACGTACGGGGATTTGTATGCACAAAAACCGATTGTTATTGATATTTTCCCAAAAAACAAACAAACCCGTTATTTTGGCGACATGACGCGAACCGTCATCAAAGGAAAGGCAACACCAAAATTAATAAAAATGTATGATGCTGTCAAAACGGCTCAAGCAATCGGTGTTTCAAAAGCCAAAGCAGGCGTTACTTGTTCAGATGTTCACAATGTGGTGTGTGATTCTTTAGAAAAATCCGGATTTGATACGTATCGAAGCGGCTCAAAGGTCGGTTTTATTCACACCACCGGACACGGCGTCGGTTTGGACATTCATGAAACGCCTTCTGTTTCGGACAATCCGCACGTTTTAGAAGTCGGAAATGTCATAACGATTGAACCGGGACTTTATTATCCGGGGATTGGGGGCATTCGAATCGAAGACACGGTTGTCATTACAAAAGACGGCTGTCTGAACTTGAACAAAATGGAAAAAGTTTTTGAAATTTAAAAGAATAATAATTATATCAATCATAAAAATCATAATATTAATTACAATATCAATTCAATCAATCATATCAATTATAATCAATCATATCAATCACAAATGAAGGGGGCTTGTAAAGATGGTAAAATCAAATCAAAAAATTCCATATACAGAAGAAATTTATGATAAATACAGGGCTGCCGGTAA
>WRNK01000191.1 GCA_009776675.1 Methanimicrococcus sp. | reverse complement strand
CTTAAACAAGCCGCAATCGCAACACGCTGAAGCTCCCCCCCACTCAAGTCGGTCAAAAGGCTGTCATAAAGCATATCCAGCCGAAGCGGTCTTGCAATTTCAACTTCATAATAGCTGGAACCAAAGTTGTCCGCAATATCCATTAAAAAGTCGCGGACGCGAATCGGCGTTTCGGCCTTAATGTATTGAGGTTTGTAAGCAATCCGAACACCAATACCGACATCCCCCGTATCCGGTTCAATTTCGCCCGCCAAAATTTTCGCAAAAGTTGTCTTACCGGTACCGTTAGGTCCGACAATTCCCAAAACTTCTCCTTCTTTAATGCTGCCGCCCCTTGCATCAAGTTCAAAAACGTTTTCAAATTTTTTTGAAAAAGAATCGTACGTCAAAATTGTTTTGATGTCCGTCCCCTCTTTGGGTGGATGTGTTTCAAACCGAATGGCTTCACTTCGGATACGCATATTTTCTTCCGGCAAATATCCCTTAATATATTGGTTAATGCCGACACGAACCGTTTTTGGAAGCGTCATGACGCCGTATCCGGCAGGCTGCCCGTAAGCGATATGAACGGTATCCGTCAGCATATCTAAGATTGCCAAATCGTGTTCCACGACCAATACGGATTTATTTTTTTCTTTAGCCAAATCCTGAATCAGACGAGCCGCATTGATTCTTTGATAAATATCCAAATACGAACTGATTTCGTCAAAGAAATAAAAGTCAGCATCTTTTGAAGCACAAGCAGCAATTGCAACCTTTTGAAGTTCGCCGCCGCTGAGTGCTTTAATGTCGCGGTCAATAATGTCTTTCATTTCCAAACGCTCAACAATCGCATCCAAATTGCCGCCGGTATTTGCTTTTTCCAAAAGCTCGGATGTTTTTCCCTTAAACGCTTTTGGAATCATGTCAACGTACTGCGGTTTTTGAGAAACTTTTAATTTCCCCGACGCCGCAATTTTGAAATAATCGTAAAGAGCCGTTCCGGCATAATGTTCCAAAACAGTTTCCCAATCAGCTTTTTTCTCCCCGAAGTTTGGAATTAAATTGCCGGAAAGAATTTGAACGGCGGTACTTTTGCCAATCCCATTTGGACCTAAAATGCCCGTCACCTTTCCTTGCTGCGGAACGGGAAGACCAAAGAGCATAAACCCGTTTTGTCCGTAACGGTGTGCGGGATGTTCCAAAGATTCAGGAAGACCAATAATCATAATGGCGCCGAATTGGCATTTTTTCACACAGATACCACATCCGGCACACAATTCTTCGGAAATGACAGCTTTGCCGTCTTCTCCAAACAAAATCGTCTCATCGCCGGTTCGGACGCGCGGGCAGAATTTGTGGCATTCCTTACTGCATTGGCGCGGCTGGCATTTATCTTTGTTTAAGATAGCGATTCTCATATTCCTTTCCCAAAATTTAAAACATAATAAAACAACAAAACATTAAACATAAACCTACAAAAAATTAAATATATCGCCGGATTAAAAAAAAAGACCGGCAGATGCCGGTTAAACATCACATGATGTTGGTGTTCAAAAGTATTGTCCAAGTAACCAAACAATAAGAGAGCACCAAAAATTCAATGCCGAACCAACTTTTCCAGTCCAGCGCACGGACATCTAATTTCAATATTGGAAGCACCAAGCGTTTTTGAAGATAATATGTCAGCGTAATGATGAGGATAAGTACCGATACCGCAAGCCAAAAAGACATCGTCGGGTCAGGATATATCTTATAAAAAATCACGCCGCAGATAATTCCAAGCACAGTTGCAATGATTGTTCGAGTGACACTTTCCGTGTACATCTTTTTCTTTTCTTCGGGGGTCAGTTCAGGCTTTGTGCTTTGCACATCCACCTGTTCAGCATTGACATGCTCCGGTTTATCAGATGCTGCTTTTGGTTTGTTTCCCTTAACCATAAATAAATTCTCCAAATTATTGTTATTTCAATTTCAAAATTATGTCGTCATTTTAGCATATGACATATTTAAACCCGTTGACGACCCTCATCAATACATTTATTTTTCAAATATTGAGACGCCGGATTTCAATCCGCCGACCCATTGTGTTTTTTATGACAGGCAAGAATTTGAATTTGATTGATTGAACAAGCTTTAAATCCATTTTTTTCAAGATGCTTGGCAAATTTGTCGGTTCGCGGGTCTTTGTCGGGATGGTAAACAACCGTCACTTTCGGGGAAATATTTTTAACCATTTGTGTCAATCCGCCAACATCCAAATGGTCGCTGAGCCGAATGTTTTCAAAAGGATAGTCCAAACGGCAAGTTAAAACATATTTTTTTGTATCCGATCCGAAAGAGGATAATTCGCTGATCGGAACAATGCATATACTGCAATCGTTTTTAGAAGTTGCCTTCATTTCAGCGGATGAATAAGCGTAAGAAGAATAAGTCTGCATTTTAACAGCATCAACACAGCTGCCCTCGTTTTTCACAATTTGAGTTTGAGAACAAGAAACAGATTTGAAATTTTCAGTGGAAGAGACATGATTGCCGAGCTCAACCAGTTTTCCGGCATTGTAAACAAAGTTTTCTGTTAAAGAAAGTGTTTTGCTGTTCATGGCGATCGGACCGTCGTATCCCATTTCCCGAATAAGCGAGACTGCCTTTTGAGATTTGCCAAATTCATAAGCACCAAATGCGATTTTCTTTTCGCCGAGATGCGATAAAATGGCATGATGAAGACTTTCAACATCATCTTTAAAATAGCAGCTCATATCTTCGGGGTCGCCATAACTGGCTTCTGTTATCAAAACATCACATTTCGGCAGCTGTGATGGGTCTTTAACGTCGCCGGTAACCAATACTTTTGTTCCGATTTCATTTTCCCAAAAAAAAGCGGTGGACCCGGGCGTATGCCCGACATCAAATGTTTGAATATCGGCATCATTAATGTTTATGGTGTCCCCCATTTCAAAAGTGTTGCCTTTATATTCCTTCTCATATCGGATTTCCAAAGCTTTAGCGGTTTCTTTAGAGCACCAAGCCCTTTCAGAAAGCATGGCGGATTTTCCAAAGTGATCGGAGTGGGCATGTGTAATTAAATAAGCGTCCGGTTGTGTTTTTGATGAAGGTGTTCTGGTCGTGTC
>WRNK01000190.1 GCA_009776675.1 Methanimicrococcus sp. | reverse complement strand
ATGCCAACCGATAAAAAAAAATAGGGTATTTTTTTTTTTGAAAAATTACAAAAATATTGACAATTATACGTATAATACGTATAAGATGATTTCTATGGATACCAATGACTTTCAGGGAAATTGAGAGGATTGTGAAAAATGACGGGTGGTTTCTTGATACCATCGAAGGTTCGCATTATCACTATAAACACAAAGTAAAATCGGGAAAAGTAACCATCCCGTTTCATGGCGGCGATATTCCCAAAAGAGTCGTTCATTCAATTCTTAAACAAGCAGATTTGAAATAGGAGGCGCTTATGAAATATGTATACCCGGCATGTTTTTATCAGGAAGATGATGGGCGGTTTTCAATTGTATTTGCCGATTTTGAATTGGCAACATTCGGAGATGGGCTTGCTGATGCTATGCAAATGGCCGCAGATGCGGCAACCGGACGGATTTTATCCATGCTTAACGATGGAGAAAAACTTCCAAAACCGAGTAACATAAAAAAAATCAAACCGGAAGACCCCAAGGGGTTTGTTTCGATGATATATATTGACATAGATAATCTAAAAGCAAACCATGATCAGAGTTCGGTAAAAAAAACTCTCACTATTCCGTCATGGCTCAACAAGGTTGCCGAAAAGAAAAAAATCAACTTTTCAGCTACTTTAAAAGATGCGCTTATTGAAAAAATCGCGGAGCTGTAGAGACGCGATTAATTGCTCTACAGCTTTTTGGGGTCATAACATATTCAAGAGGGTAGTGATACGAGAGGAACTTTACCTGATTGGCGAAACGTGAAACAATATACTTTTTGGTTTGGTAAAAGCTGTAACAGGCGCTGCAAAGAAAATTCTCGTTAAAAAACTGTATTTAGAAATCGATATTGATCCGATTGATATGCTGTGAATTATATATCTTCTATCCAGCAGCATTTGCCGATTTTTTCCATCCACTCTTTGTGGTGGTCATAATTAGTTTTGTTACCGCATACCCAAAGCGTTTTGCGAATGGAGCGCGGCGATATTTTGGGAGTCTGGGCGAATCCATCCGTAAAAATAATCAATCCGTCATATTTTATTTTTGATTTTTCAAAATATTCTATTACAGGTTGAAAATTGGTGCCTCCGCGTCCGTGAACTTTGATAGTCTTTTTTGCTTTTTTCATGTTCATAACAGGTTCTTTTACTTCCGTATCAAATTGTAATAAATCAAGCGTTTGTATGCCATATTTGAAAAAACGATTGATAGCAGAGTAAAAGATCTGTATTTCCTGATCCGACATAGAGCCGCTGACATCAACCGCAATCAGTAATTTGGCGGCAAATTTGTTTTTCTTGCCCATGTACAGAAACCCGTAACGGCGGCTTGGTTTAAAACGGGTGAGTATTTTGTTACTTGAAATCATGCTTGCCCTGAATGCGCTTAATATTTTGCGATAGTTGATTTCGGGATGCAGATCCGCTATAAGCGTTTGCATCAGGTCGTTCGGAAGCGTTCCCCATTGCATATTCGTATGGGCTTGTTCGATGATTTCTTTTATTTTTTCGTTCATGAAATCGTCTTCCTGCCACAAGGCAGAACATTCTGTTGATATATCGCTTTCGTTGTCTTCCGTTTCATTTTGTGATGCTTGATTGTTATCGTCCTGTTGTTCGATGTCTTGTTGTTCTTCGGAGTCTTGTTGTTCTTCGGAGTCTTGCTGTTCGGTGTCTTGTTGTTCGGAATCTTGTTGTTCGGTGTCTTGTTGTTCTTCGGAATTTTGCTGTTCTTCGGAGTCTTGCTGTTCTCCGGAGTCTCCGTCTTCGTCGTCCATATTCAGTATTTCGCGGTAATAAAACTCAAAATTTTTATTTTTGAAATCATCTTTATTTTCAAAGATTTCATTTGCTTTGTATTTCAAAAACCGGAACTTATAATTTTCGTTCAATGTGATATTGCTTGCCTTATACGCCGCATCTTTTTTGCCGTGATGACGATAGGGATGGCGTAAAAGAATGCGTATTGCTTCCGCTTTAAGATTTTCTTCCAATTCGTCGTCCGAAAGTTTTTCAGGTTCGTAATCGAAATTATATTCAATCCGTCCATGTCCGCTGCGAATCTTATGTTTAAGCTCTTTATTGGACGTTATATCATGCGACATCAAGGTCATAAAAAGCAAAGGTTCAAGCAGAAACCAGCGCTCCGAGATGGCCCGTATGCGTTCTTCCATGTTCATAGTTTGATGTCTTCAATGAACTGAACGATGTTCGTAAAAATATAGGAAGAATAAGAGAGAATCGCCACTTTGGTTTGAGGATAGGAACTCGAATCATAGAGCGTTGTCCAGTGTGCCAGCGCTTCATTTTTGGCGTGTCCTTGCAGCCATTTGATGTACAGTTCAATATTCTCAACATATTTTTTTACCGTTTCCTGCTTGTCTTCGGTTTCGACAAGATGAAACATATCGTCGTTGAAAACGGTCAACTCGTGGAGGGGCGATTTTTCAAGATCGGTTTTATTTTTGGCAAAATCGGACAAAATATGTTTCGCATTCAAGCCGTGGTCGATTTTAATAAAATGCATAAATTTCAAAGCCGTTGAAATTCCAACAACTCCGGCAATGATTTTTTCGGCGGTTTTATCAAGATTTTCAATGCCTGTGATAATTTCCGAAACACGCTGCCAGGAACGCCGGTCGTTTGATTTTTCCAAACCGTCGTATTCCTCTGCGCTGCTATCCAAACAATCCGGATTTTTTTTGATAAAATCGATAATTCGAGGGTCAATTTTTTGTTCTGCCGCCCACAAGAGCCATTCGGCAACTGTTGGGACAAAATTGTAGATATTGAAACGCGAAACCAACGCTGGGTCTAAATCGGTTAATTGGTACTCTTCGCCATCATTTACGGCGGTGATGATGCGGCTGCCTTGCGGCAGACTTTTCCCGTTGAGCCTCTTGTTGAGGGTTAAGTCCATTACGCACTGCAAAATTTCAGGGCGCGCGCGATTGAGTTCGTCTAAAAACAATACAACAGGTTCGTTGTTTTCAGGAAACCACCACGGCGGGCGGAAATCGGTTTTAGTTCCGCTGATTATGGGCAGTCCGATTAAATCGCCCGGGTCGCTCATTTGACCAAGGAACAGGATTACTACCTTTTTGCCCTGCTTGA
>WRNK01000189.1 GCA_009776675.1 Methanimicrococcus sp. | reverse complement strand
CCAAAGCCTTCTTCCTTTAAAATTTTCATAATAAAAGGATTTGGAAGCGCTTTGACGGCAAAAAATTCTTTAAAACCATTGACGATTCCAAAAGCGCGTATCAATTCTTTCGCATTTTCACGAATGGCTTTTTCATCATAAATGTGAAACGGCGTCGGGCAGGTTTTTGTAATCTCTTCAATTTTTTGCTTTGTGAACGGTAATTTTTTGGAAACCATATTGATTCTCCGATTTTGGTTTTAAAAATATGTCTTTTTCTACGTCAAAAACCTATATTATGTTTTTTGAGAAGCAAAAAAGAGAAAAATGTCGTTTGAAATGAAAGAAAAGAAAGAAAAAAACATGGGGCTGCTGAGATTTGAACTCAGGTCGCAAGACCCCCAGCCTTGCAGGATGGACCAGTCTACCCTACAGCCCCAATTTTTGATTAAAAAAACAAGTCTAAAACCCATTTTTATTATATTAAACTTTTCATTAAGGTAAGGAGAAGAAATCAAAATGCCTCAGGACTCATAGGGTTCATCACATATCAGTCAAAAAACATCATCATCGGCATTTTGATAAAAAAATTAAATCATTCAATTAATCAGCAATTAATCGACAATCAATCCTTCTATTTCCTTTTTCACTTTTTCGGCTTCCGCACGCGGGTCTTTGGCACCGTAAATGCTGCGTCCGACAATCACCCAGTCCGCCCCTGCTTTTATTGTATCTGCCGCACTTCCGCCCTGAGCACCAACGCCCGGAGAAATTATTTTCAACTCATTTCCNATCACGGCACGCAATTCTTTTACACGNGCAGGACGCGTTGCCGGTGCGACAATTCCAAAAGCGCCGGACTTTTTGGCAAGACTTGCAATTTCTTTGGAAACAGAGTCCGTAAAGAAATAATCGCCGCCGAGATGGCTCATTTCTGAAACAACAAATACCTTGCGGTCATATTCTTTTGCAATTTTGACGCATTCTGCCAAACTGTCCGGTCCCGTAAACCCTTGAACAATAATGGCTGAGCATCCGGCTTTGAATACATGTTCACAAATCAGGCGGTCTGTGTTTGGGATGTCGGCGACTTTAAAATCAGCGATGACGGGTGCAAACTTTGCGAGTTTTGACACAGTCGCCAAACCGGTTCCCAAAACGAGCGGATAACCGATTTTGACGGCATCAATGCAGCCGGCTGTTTTAGACACGATTTCAATCGCATCTTTTTCATCCGTGACGTCCAAAGCAAGAATGATTCCGTTTTTTCTTAAAATTTCTGTCATACAAACCTCCTTATTTTGTTTTTTGATTTTTATTTTGACTTTTATTTTTATTCCGATTCTGGTTTTGATTTTTATTTTGATTTTGTTTTCTCAGACGGGCACGTGCGGCACCGACGATGAGCGGCATTGTAATTGTTGCATCCGAATAAACGGTCACCAATTTGGATTTGTGTCCGACTTTGCCCCAAGAAATGGCTTCCTCAAGCGTTGCACCGGACAAGCCGCCTGTTTGAGGCGTATCCATGGTCAACTGAATGGCATAATCAAAGTCGCGCGGTGTGACAAGCATGGACTGGAAAATAAAATTTTTGGGAACGCCGCCGCCGACAAAGAAGGCGCCTGCTTTTTCTGCATTCCAGCAAATGTCCATGAAGTCGTGCATATCGCCAATCGCATCAATCACAAGCGGATTGGTTTCTTTGTAAAGCCATGCCTGAAGACCAATCACAGAATCCGGAAAGGCAGGGCAATAGATCGGGACGCCCTTGTCGTATGCGGCTCTTAAAATGGAGTCGGGATTTTCGATATGTTTTCCGAGGTGTGCCATAAATTCCGAAATTTTAATCGGGCGCTGCGGGAGTTTGGCAATGGTCTCTTGCATGAAGCCTTCAAATTCTTCAAAATGTTTGTCCGGCAAAAAGACGTCGTAAATACGGTCAATTCCTTCCTTGTGAAGTGAAACATCATTGGATTGAGCATCTCCTTTGTAATGCGGCATATAAAGCCCTTCAAGTGCATCATGAACCATGTTTGCGCCGGTTGTGACAAGAACATTGATGTGACCATCGCGAATCAAATCTGCAATGATTTTTCGCATTCCGGCAGGGATCATTGCGCCCGCCAAACCAAAAAATTTGACAATATTTTTATCGGCAATCATTTCCGTAAAAATGTCTGCGGCTTGGGAGATTCTGCCGGCGCCAAAAGCACAGCCGGAAAGAGCTGCGGCAAATTCATCCAAATCCATATCGTCTGTAATGTTTGCCGGAGAAGTTGGTTTTGTTAATTTTTTTTGACCGTCCGTTACTTGAACCATAATAAACCTCTAAACTTCAAAACTCATTTAAAATAAAAGGTAAGAAATGTATTTCTTTCAAAGAAAGCAAACAATTTAAAGTGAGCGATGAAAAAAAGGAAAAAAGATGAAAAGATGAAAAGATTGAGGTTTTGTATTTAAACCGAAACATCCTTTTTTTGAAACGATTTAAAAACGGGATACGTTTTTCCCTTAAAGCTGTTTGATGATTTTGGGAAAAGGGTATCCCCGTTTTATTGATATTGATACAAACTGATGTTTCGTGTTTGTTTGACTTGATACAAAGTGATATCTCATTTTTTTTAACCATGAAACCCGAATCAACCACCCGTTCGATCAGTCGCCCCAAGGCGGCTGAATCGAACGGATTCACACCCATAAAAATTAAATGAAAAACATGAAGCCGTTTTTTTGTTTTAAGTTATAGGCAATGACTGTAGAAGGCAGCAGCAACACAAAAAATGGAAATAGCAATCATAGCATCAATATTTTTTTTTGAAAACGCTCAAATTTTGCTTTCATCCGCTGCGCTACTGAAAACAAAATTTGAGGGGGTTTCGATGTTTTTGATAAAAATGTTTTTAAATTTTAATTTTGATGTTGATTAAATCCGAAACATCATTTTTTTGAAGCGATTAAAAACCGGGGTACGTTTTTTCCCAAAGCATTTTGTTGATTTGGGGAAAAAGGTACCCCCGTTTTTATTAAGGTGATTTAAAATGATGTTTCGGATTTTATTAATATAATACAAAATGTTGTTTCAGCTTTATATAATACAAAACGATGCTTCAGCTTTATATAATACAAAACGATGCTTCAGCTTTATATAATACAAAACGATGCT
>WRNK01000188.1 GCA_009776675.1 Methanimicrococcus sp. | reverse complement strand
GAAAACAGTCTTATTTAAATTTTTTTACGATTTTATTGAAAAAAGAAAAGAAAAGTGGAGGGGGATGATGAAAATAAAGTTGAAACGGCATCAATAGTCTCATAAATAATAAAAAAGAGGGAAAGAAAATGAAAGCAAAAACAAAATCAAATCTCGAAGGCTTTTTTCCATTGAAGAAAAAACGAAACATCACAAAAACAAAACCAAATCTTTAAAAACCCTTTTTACAAAAACAAAATCAATCCTTAAAAACCCTTTTTACAAAAACAAAATCAATCCTTAAAAGCCCTTTTTACAAAAACATGCAAACCCTCTCAAATTTTGATTTCAGTAGCAGAGCGGATGAAATCAAAATTTGAGCGTTTTCAAAAAAAAATATTGTTTCTATGATTGCTATTTCCATTTTTTATGTTGCTGCTGCTGTCTTCTACAGTCATTGCCTATAACTTAAAACAAAAAAACGGCTTCGTGTTTTTCATTTAATTTTTATGGGTGTGAAGCCGTTCGATTCAGCCGCCTTGAGGCGACTGATCGAACGGGTGGTTGATTCGGGTTTCCTGATTAAAGAAAAACGAATGATTCCTTTATATCGAGTCAACCAAACCTGAAACATCATTTTGGATCACATCAATAAAATTGGGGTACCCTTTTCCCCAAATCTTCAAACACTCTTAAAGAAAAACGTACCCCGTTTTTTAACCGCTTCAAGAAAAAGGATGCTTCGGATTTAAACAAAAAAATAAAAGAAGAAAAAATCTTCAAAGGACTTTTTCCATAATTTTCAATGCTTTTTTGATATTTTCCATGGAAGCGGCATAAGAAATGCGAATATGTCCCTCTCCTTTGTCGCCAAATGCAATTCCGGGCGTCACGACAACGTCATTTTTCAGCAACTTTTCGGTGGCTTTTTCACAATCTGCAACTTCGGGAAACGCATAAAAAGCGCCTTGCGGCTTGATGCATTTGATGCCTATCTCGTTTAAGCCCGTGACCAAAACGTCGCGTCTGTCTTGGAATTCATGGCGCATAATTGCAACGGAATCTTGAGGACCGACTAAAGCTTCATAGGCGGCTTTTTGGGCAATTGAATTGGCACAAGCTTGGAGGTATTGGTGAACTTTTAACATTTCACCAACATAATTGCCTTTGGCTGCCAAATAGCCGACGCGCCAGCCGGTCATCGCATAGCTTTTTGAAAAAGCATTAATCGTAACAACGTTATCGGAAAACTGTGCCGGACTGACATGTTTTCCATCGTAAATGAAATATTCATAAACCTCATCGGAAATGAGTGTGATTTTTTTGTCGTCGGCAATTTCGGCTAAAGCTTGAATATCTTCTTTAGATGAGACGGCACCGGTTGGATTTCCCGGAGAATTGAGAATGACGGCTTTTGTTTTTGGAGTTATTTTTTCAAGAACATCATTCACATCAATTGTCAAATCTTCATTTAAAGAAACACTGACGTCTTTGCCGTTTAAGAGGCGAATAATCGAACTGTAAGACAAAAATCCCGGATTTGGAACCAACACTTCATCGCCCGGATTGATAAGAGCTGCGGCAGCGATATAAAGCGCCTCAGATGCGCCGGATGTGACCATGATTTGATTTGATGAGACATCAAAAAGATTTTCTTTTTTCAATTTTACAGAAATTGCATCTCTTAATTCGGGGATTCCAAGTCCGGCAGTGTATCCCGTAAAACCATCATTAATCGC
The DNA here is from genome assembly GCA_009776675.1 of Methanimicrococcus sp. Next base: position 1,436 of record WRNK01000188.1, on the reverse strand, counting down.
CTTAATGGCAGCTGCTTTAATGTTTGTCGGTGTATCAAAATCCGGCTGACCGATCCCCAAATTGATCGCATTCGGACCGGCGGCTTCGAAAAGTTTTCGAATTCCGGAAATGTTTATATTCGTAACGCCATTTGAAAAACGTGCATCAGACATTTATTTTCCTCTTATTTTGTTTTTTGTTTGATTTTTTTGTTTGATTTTTTTGTTTGATTTTTTTGTTTGATTTTGTTTATTCCATATTCGCATGTCTCTTTTTCATTTCATCTTCAGACACGCCGGTTAAATCAATCAGCTGCATAATAATCGAATCCAAGAAGACCAGAGATAAAATCTCAAAAGAGGTTCCCATCGGTGTTTTTGATATTTTGTCCATATTTTTATCTTCTTTGGATTTGGCCGGCAAAACGACACAGAGATCAGAAATTTCGCCGAGCTTAGATTCATATTTTGTTGTCAGTACAATTAAGACAGCGCCGACATTTTTGGCTTTTTTGCCGATTTCAACAACGGATTGTGTATTTCCGGAGCCTGAAATTGTAATGACAACATCATCTTTTTGAACGGCCGGCGTCACTGTTTCACCGACCACATAGGATTTAAATCCCATATGCATTAAGCGCATTGCAAAAGATTTTCCCATAAATCCGGAACGACCAGCACCGGCAACAAATATGCATGCGTTTTTCTCTCGGGCATCCAGCAAAATTTTCAGCATGCTGGAGACTTTTTCTTTTGAGATGACAGCAATAATTTCTGTAATTTGATTGGCTAAAATTTCCATGGATGAAAAAACAAGATCTGTCGGGGTGGATTCTGATTTGTTTTGAGAGTTGTTGCAAGATGCCATTTTTATTCCTCAATGAAATGCAATATGTAAAAGAAACGAATAATTAAAAGTTAATAAAAATTAATAGTTATCGTTCAAATTGTCCTTCATAGTTCTTATCAAAATATCATATCTATATCAAACAATTGACGGATATCAAAGGAGAAGATTTTTCCTCCTTCTTCTTTTTCGTGTTCTGAATTTTATAAAAAGGGAATCAAATGATTGATTTTAATTTTTCATAACAATTCCAAAATATTTCTTGATTGCCGCCGCTGAGTTGAATGACTTCAAACTCATATCTGTCAGCGAACACTTGCAGCTTTTCTTCAATATTTTCGGTGAAATGAAGTCCTGTTTCCAAATTGGCGACGCGTTTGTAGTTGGATGCTTGAAACATATATTTATTCATTTCAAAGATTTGTTTTTCCGAAAACATATGTCGTTGTCGGGCATGTTCAAAAAATTCATCAATCATTTCTGTATACATCGGTGTGAAAATAAGAGTGCCGACCCCTTTGAAACTTTTCAGTAAATTGAGATAAGCACGGCGACCGCCGATTGTTGCGCCGATGCAGTCATCCACAATTTCGCCGTCGTTGTCTCTTAA
>WRNK01000187.1 GCA_009776675.1 Methanimicrococcus sp. | reverse complement strand
AACAAAAATTATGGCGCCTTCTACAACTTGTTTGTCGCCGATTACGGAAGATTTAATTTACCGCGGGCTTAAAAAGGAATTTAGTGTTGATTTTATTACAACGTCTTCCAGAAAGCCGGCGACGTATTCGGGAAATCCTTTTGTGGTCGAAGTCGGNATCGCCTACGGCGGCAATTTCCCAAAAGAAGAAAAAATCAGTATTATGNGATTTGCAAACCGTGTTCCGCTTCTTTATCAGCAGGGGGCTTGTGCCACAACGCACGCTGTTGAAAATATTAAATGGAAGCAATACGGCATTAGCCAGCCGGGCGGCGGGGTGCCGTTTGGTCCTTTTGTTTTGCTCATTCACGTTGCTTCAACGAATGTGCCGTTTACATCCGAATCCAAAGACGCCATTGCCGATATTGATGTCATTCGGGAAGAAACCGAATTGGCTGTCAAAGAAGCGGCGCGCAAATTAAAAACATTCCTTGGAAAACAAGACGATCTTCAAAAACGGCGTGAAAAGGAAGTGATTATTACAAAATTGCTGCCCCAGATGGCAAAAAAGGTGTCGTCTATGGTTGAAAAGGAAGTTCCCGACATTGAGCCGGTTGTTGCAAACATCATGGGAAACCTTCTTGTCAGACGGCAAGTTGATCCCGAAACAAACGGACGCCGATTTGTTTCCCTCTCATTGAGAAATTACGGAACAGCATCGCGAAAATTTAAAATGCACCAGATACTGCCGTGTGAAATCAAATCTCCAAGCCCGCCACCGACGAACATTATCGGCGCCGGAGCAGGCTATGATTATATATGGGATGTGACTTTAGGAACGGGCGCCTCAAAAGTTTTCAGATTTGCCTTGGAAGGTGCGGATGAAAAAGATATTGAGAATATGGAACAGATCATCATCGAGGGAATGGACGAAGAAGACGTCACCGGAGCAAAGGGGCTGGCAGAGGTCTATTAAGAGGGAGGGAAAAGAATGGCAAAAAAAGAAAAAGTAACATCCGATGAAAAGAAGTATGAAAAAGATGTCAACGAGGAAGTAAAAGAAAAAGTAGAAAAAAAAGTAGAAGAAGAAGCGGATTATGAAAACGGCGGATATGAAAATGACGGGTACGAAAATGATTATGAAGACGAATTCTACGATTACGGTGACTTTGACAATGAGCTGCCGGATTCCGATGTCACTATAAATGATGACACTCCCGAAGAACAGATTTCGGCTCCGATTCCCAAAACTTCCGATATGAAAAAAGAAGAAGGGGTGGGATCAGATGACATTAAGAAAAAGCTGAACGAGAAAAAAATGAGAAATGACGAATGGACGAAACAAAAATTGGTTCATTTGGCAGGCACATTTTATGATCAATTCCAAGACGGTATTGTTCCGCACGTCTTAATGCCTTCTCGTACAAAAAAGAATTTGGAATACAGTGACGAGAGTGAAGTATGGGTCTATGGGGATATTGAAAGCGAGCGTTCCGCTAAAACTGTTAAAGGTGCTCATCAATTGCTTCGCACTGTTTTTGTGTCAGACTTTGTTGTGGAAGAACATATCAAAAATAACCGCGGCTCTACATTAAGAGAGTTGTATTACATCTCGGAAGGCTGGGGTGCTGCCAAATTCCACGCACAGCAGGAAAGTGACCGATTGATTGAAGACTTGGAAATTATCACAGGTGCGCAGCGCGAATATTTCCACATCCGCCCGGAAGAAGACGGGGCGACGATGTATGGGCCCATTTTGATTCGCGAAGAAACGAAACGGGGTACGCGTGAAATTCACTGCCAGCAAGACATTGGCGAAGGCGGTTATCAAATTCCGTTTAATGTGGAAAACATTGATTTCTTAAAACATGATGCAAACATGATTATTGCTGTTGAAACGGGCGGTATGTACGCCCGTTTGATTGAAAACGGTTTTGATGAGAAGTATAATGCCATCCTTGTTCACTTAAAGGGGCAGCCGGCGCGTTCTACAAGACGCATCATCCGCCGCATGAATACGGAACTTGGCATTCCGGCGGTCGTTTTTACGGACGGTGACCCGTGGTCATACCGTATTTTTTCATCCATCGCTTACGGCGCCATCAAAAGTGCCCACTTGTCGGAGTATATGGCAACGCCCGACGCCAAATTCATCGGCGTTCAGCCGTCAGACATTGTTGAATATGAACTTGCGACCGATAAATTATCGGAACAAGATATTGCCGCCCTTCGAAGCGAACTGACAGACCCTCGTTTTGATACGGATTATTGGAAAAAACAAATCAATCTCCAGCTTGAAATCGGCAAGAAAGCCGAACAGCAGGCTTTTGCCGGAAAAGGTTTAGATTATGTGACGGAAACATATCTGCCGAATCGATTGAAAGAATTGGGCATTATTTGAAAAAAATTATTTTGAAAATAACATTAAAGAAGGCAATTTAATGAATGGCAGGCGGAGGGTTTGTTTCGGATGAATGAAAAACCAAAAGATGTGCGTCTTTATTTGTATTATGCCCATCANTGCGATCCGAAAAAGTGCAGCGGCAAAAAGTTGGCAAAGTTTAATTTGGTGCACTTGTATGAAAATATCGGCGAAACGCCGCATGGCGCCATTTTGATGGATCCGAGAGCAAAGCAGGCGCTGTCACGTGCCGATAACCTGAAAAAAGGAATTGTTGTACTGGATTGTTCTTGGGAACAGGCGGAAGATGTTTTTCCGATACTTGATAAACGCGATTTGCAGCCGCGTGCACTTCCTTATCTTTTAGCGGCAAACCCCGTCAACTTTGGCCGCCCGTTTCGGCTCAATTCGGCAGAGGCTTTTGCAGCCGCCCTTTATATCACAGGACAAGAAGAACAAGCCCGTCAAGTTCTGTCAAAATTCAATTGGGGCAATGTTTTTTTTGAATTAAACGCCGAGCCTTTGGCGGATTATGCTGCCGCAAAAAACAGTATGGAAGTTGTGGAGGCTCAAAAAATGTATATTGATATTGAAAGTGATGATTTTTGATGTCATCGGCGGCTTGCCTTTTTCATTTCTAACCGTATGAAATCCCATGCGGTTAAAATTTGGATTATTCGTTTGTTCCCAAACTGCCAAAAAATCGATGGTATAATACATACTCATTAATTTGTTTTATTCTGCTCGCCGTCAGCGGTATCAAGCAGTTTTTTCATATCG
>WRNK01000186.1 GCA_009776675.1 Methanimicrococcus sp. | reverse complement strand
CGGTTGAAATTCTCTCAGGCGTTTTTGAAGGCAAAACAACGGGAACGCCGATCAGTTTAATTGTGCGCAACGCGGATCACGATTCTTCCGCTTACGATGCGATTTGTGATACGCCACGTCCGGGACACGCTGATTTCGGATTCAAAACCAAGTTTGGCATTTATGATCATCGCGGTGGCGGGCGAAGCTCCGGCAGAGAAACGGTCGGCAGAGTTGCAGCCGGCGCCGTTGCCAAAAAAATTCTTCAAAAATTCGGGATTGATGTGGTTTGCCATGTCGTTCAAATCGGTCATGTTCAGGCTGACCCTCACGTTTTGAACGCGCTTTCTTTTGATGACATTTCTCAAAATATTTCTAAAAACAGTGTTCGCTGTGCCGATCTTAAGGCGGCGGAATTGATGGAAAAAGAAGTTCTTGCTGCCAAAGAAAAAGGCAATTCTGTCGGCGGACTTGTTGAAGGTTTGATTCGCGGTGTTCCTGCAGGTCTTGGAGAACCTGTTTTTGATAAGTTTGATGCGGATTTGGCAAAGGCAATTATGAGTATCGGCGCCGTCAAAGGGTTTGAAATCGGAGACGGATTTAAAGCGGCGAGCTGCAGCGGATCTGAATTTAACGATGCTTTTGAAATGAACGGCAGCACCGTTCAGACAAAAACAAATCATGCCGGCGGTATTTTGGGCGGCATAACAACAGGCGGTCTCATTCGGTTCAGAGCTGCCGTCAAACCCACTCCATCCGTTTCCGTGCCCCAAAAAACAGTCGATTTGAAGAAAAAAAAGGATACCGAAATTGTTATTCACGGACGGCACGATCCTGTTATTGCACCGCGTTTTGTTCCGGTCGGAGAAGCCATGGCGGCAATTGTTATTTTAGATCATCTGATGCGCCAAAAGGCTTTGCAATTGAAAGATTAAATTAAAAAACGCTTTACCTTTATCGAAAATTAAATTAAAAAAACGGTGAAATTATTATGACACATCCTTCAGCACATTCAGAACACTATCCCTCCGGACATCCGACTTCTGAAAATATGTCCGAATGCCGTCACGGGCAGGAAAAATCTGTTTCTGACGTCAAAGAAAAAGAGAGTGGTGTACGCCCCCCAAGAATTTTGGCTTGGGAAACAACAGCTGCCTGCAATTTAAAATGTAAACACTGCCGCGGATCGTCAACTCTAAATTCAGCTGCCGGCGAACTGACAACAACCGAAGCCAAAAAGCTGCTGGAACAAATAAAAAAGACAGGAACGCCGCCGGCGAACTGACAACAGCCGAAGCCAAAAAGCTGCTGGAACAAATAAAAGAGACAGGAACGCCGATTATTATTTTAAGCGGCGGAGAACCGCTCATGCGTCCCGATATTTTTGAAATCGCAAAGTATGGGACAGATTTGGGATTTCGGATGACTTTGGCAACAAACGGAACATTGATTACAGAGGATGTTGCTCAAAAAATAAAAGCTGCCGGCATTCAGCGTGTCAGCATCAGCTTGGACGGGCGTGAAAAGACACACGACACATTCCGATGTATTTCCGGCTGCTTTGTTGATTCCATGAAAGGCATTGAAAATTTAAAGAAAGCCGGTGTTGAATTTCAAATCAACACAACGGTTTCTCGCTTTAATTTGCATGAGTTGGACGATGTTCATCAATTTGCAAAAGAAATCGGTGCAGCTGCTCATCACTTTTTCTTTTTGGTTCCAACGGGGCGCGGTGCGGAGTTAACGGAATTTGAAATCACGCCCGAAGAATATGAAAAATCACTCGGCTGGCTTTATGATATCTCCAAAAAAACCGATCTTCAAATTCGGCCGACATGTGCACCGCATTATTTTAGAATTTTGCGGCAGAATGCAAAAAAAGAAGGAATCGCCGTTACACCCAAAACACATGGCTTAGACGCCATGACAAAAGGATGTTTGGGCGGCATTTCGTTTGGATTTATTTCCAGTATTGGCGAAGTCAATCCTTGCGGATATTTGCCCGTTTCTGCCGGAAACGTGCGCCATCAATCTTTTAAAGAAATTTGGGAAAATGCCAAGGTTTTCAACGACTTGCGCAATTATGCCGCTTACAAGGGAAAATGCGGCGCCTGTGAATATAAAACAGTTTGCGGCGGCTGTCGTGCACGTGCTTATCATGAGACAGGAGATTATATGGAAGAAGAACCTTTATGTTCTTATTATCCGGCGGATTATTAAAAATGTTAAAGGCATTAAAGGTGTTCGTGTTAAAGGTGTTTTAAAATGACAGAGTCTTCCCCTTCTAAAAAAGTCGATCTTGACGTGTTTGATCGGCAGATCATCAATTTAATTCAGCTGGATTTTCCGCTAACGGTTCATCCTTTTGAAGAAATTGCTCAAAAGGTTGGTTTGTCGGAAGATGAAGTCATTTCCAGATTAAACCGCTTGAAGGACGAAGGCATTATCCGCCGCATCGGACCGATTATTAATACGCGTGGTATCGGCGGCACGAATACATTAGCCGCCGTTTTGGTTCCCGAAAGTGACATCGATCGGGCTGCCGCATTTATCAATAAATATCCCGAAGTTTCTCACAATTATCTGCGCCGCGAAAAATACAATATTTGGTTTACCGTTTCAGCACCCACGCAGGAGCGCCTGGATCAAATATTGCATGAAATCCAAAATGAACTCAATTGTCCGCTCTTGAATTTGCCGACAATTCGCCAATTTAAAATTCAAGTCAATTTCCGTGTTTAAGGAGCTTTCAAATGACACCCGTTCAAAATAAAAAAATCAATATGGATGACGTCGATGAAAAGTTGATTCGGCTCATTCAGGATGGCATTTCGTTTGAGCATGCGCCGTTTACCGCGTGTGCTTTAGAGCTGGGCATTTCTGAAAATGACGTCGTTTCACGTTTGAATTCACTGATTGAATCTCAAAAAATTCGCAGATTTGGTGCGTCTATCGGTCATATCGCACTTGGTTTTACGGCAAATGGCATGTGTGTTTGGGATGTACCGCCTAAGCGCATTGAAGAAGTCGGACAAATTATGTCTTCTTTTGAGGATGTCAGCCATTGCTATGAGCGTCCGCGTTTTGAGGAATGGCCTTACAACATGTATACGATGATTCACGGGCGTTCTCAAGAAGAATGTGAAGCTGTTGCCAAAAAAATATCAGAAGCGGTTGGAATTGA
>WRNK01000185.1 GCA_009776675.1 Methanimicrococcus sp. | reverse complement strand
AATGCCTGCCGGTTCAAAAAAGACATTTAATGCGGCGTGCCCCAAAAAATATTCGTAAAACGACACGAATATGGATAAGGTCAGTGCCACCAATAAAATAATAATAATCGGGTCAGTGAATTTTTTCAAAAACTCTTTCCACAGCGGTTCTTTTTCGGGCGGCGTTAAAACGTTTTCTCCGTGATGTTGGCGGCTTTCAATCACTTGAGCGTCTGTAAGACCTGTGTAATGATGACTTTGCATGTTTTGAGTATTAGGTTTGCTTCGTTATAAAATGAACTCAACAATTTAAACTGCTGTCACGAGAATAAGTGACATTAATCAATTTTCGGCGAATATTTTGGCAAACGAGTCTGTTTATCTTTTCAATTAGAAAGAGTTTAATATGTTTTGTTTTTTTGTACGAAAGCGCCGCCGGTGTTTTCTTCATTCAAAGTCCCGCCAAGTTCGATAAGCAGACATTTCACAAGCGATTTGCACACAGGCCGATGGCGTACTCCTTTGGGGACAATGATGAAATCACCTTGATTCAATAACGTCAAACCATCTTCAAATTCCAGCTCAAATGTGCCCTCTATCACATAAAACAGTTCATCGGAATTTTCATGGCAATGAAAATCCAATATCCGATTTTCGGCTTGCAGTACATTTAATGTATGATTGTTCAGACGGCCAATTTCAAGGTATTGGAATAAAGAACTGATACTGTTTGCCTTTTCTAACAAATTCATCTTTTGAATCATGGTGCCTCTTCTTTTAATTTTTTATCTTCTTTAATTTTTTATCTTCTTTAATTTTTTATCTTCTTTAATTTTTTGTTTTTGGTCTGGTCTAGAATAGAGAGATAGTTTAGGATTCGAACCATAAGCGGAAAGCTTATAATCCTATTAAAACTTTATTTTAAGGATTTTAGAACAGATTGAAAGATTATTTTTTAATCTCATGATTGTGATTTTTCCACAATAATATTTGTTTATTCTAGACTTGACCCAATTAGAAAAACAAAAATCAACAGACATAAAAGTTACCGAATGTCTCGAAAAAAATCCGTATCTTCAAAAAATGGAGTTCTTGAACAAAATGATTGAGCTTTATGTATCAAAAAAAATATCGATAAGGTGATTAAAATGGATAAAAATGTGATGACAGGCGAAACAAAATCCTCTGTCTTTGAGCAAATCAAAAAAACAGATGAATATGGCAAAGAATATTGGTCTTCAAGAGATATGGCAAAGGTTTTCGAGTACGCCGAATACAGAAAATTTTTACCGGTTATAAATAAAGCTAAAGATGCGTGTAAAAACAGCGGACAAACAATTTCGGATCATTTTGAGGACATTTTTGAAATGATAGAAGTTGGGAGGGGCGGCAAAAGACAGGGGGCATCGGTCAAATTATCACGATATGCCTGTTATTTAATTGTACAGAATGCTGACCCGACCAAAGCAACGGTTGCGAATGGCCAAACATACTTTGCTGTTCAGACACGTTTTGCTGAAATCAAGCAGGTAAGTGGAAGAATTAATCGTCACACAGAAGAAGAACAGCGCCTACTTCTGCGTAATGATGTAAGAGAGCATAATACCAAATTGGCAGATGCCGCAAAGGACGCAGGAGTAATAGAGAATCGAGACTATGCTGTTTTCCAAAATTGTGGATATAACGGATTATATGGGGGATTAGATGCCAAAGATATTCATAAGCGCAAAGGATTAAAAGAAAATCAGAAAATTCTTGACCATATGGGTAGTACAGAGTTAGCAGCAAATCTGTTCCGAGCCACTCAAGCGGAGGAAAAACTTCGCCGTGAACAGATTAAAGAAAAAACAAAGGCTAATCAAGCACATTATGATGTTGGTGCAATAGTACGCCAAACAATTGAGACGTTGGGGGGTGTTATGCCGGAAAATTTGCCTACAGAAGAAAGCATCAAAAAAGTAGAAACAAGACGCAAGAAGATGCTTAAATCCAAAGAGGATAGCAAAAAACTTCCTAAATAAAAATGAGAGAAGTGTTCATTTCAGTCATTTCAAAGTATATAGAATGATAAAACCGAAAAAAGGTATCAGCAAACATTCCGTCCATGTGGGCGGAATGTTCTCCGCCATCATTTCTTATAATTCGGGGATATCCTAAAATGACAAAAGAATTTTTAAATATATGGATTTTGGATTATCTCTATACAACTTTCTTTATGCCAAAACCATTTGTATATTATTCTTTCTTGTCTTGTTCATTTCGATTATCGAGGAATCAAAAATGTTTATACCGACAACGTTTTGTGATGCAAATTATGAATATGATGACGCCGATTATGTTATATTCGGGGCTCCTTTTGATAATACGTCTTCTTTTCGTGCCGGAAGCCGCTGGGCGCCGGATGAGATGAGAAAAGTCTCCGCCAACTTTGAGCCTTACAATCCGAAATATGATCTGGATATGACGTATATGCCGATTTGCGATGCGGGAAACGTTTTGGTTTCTGCCAATATTGATGAAACGTTGGAGTGGATTTACGAAGATGTCCAAAGAATTGTTGCCGACGGCAAATTTCCGATTATGATGGGTGGCGAACACTCCTTGTCATACGCGCCGATTAAAGCATGTTATGACGCGTGTGATGACAAAGACGATTTTGCGGTTCTTGTGTTGGATGCGCATTTTGATCTTCGGGAAGATTTTCGAGGGCTGAAAAATAACCACGCTTGTGTTTCTCATCATATTTTAGAAAACATCACAAAAAAATATGTCTCCATCGGCATCCGAAGCGGTGCAAAAGAAGAATGGGATTATGCCCGTAAAGCCGGTGTGAAATATTATACCGCCGATGATGTTTATGAAACGGGGATTTCAAAAGTGATTCAAGAAGCGCTGAAATACCTTGACAGCAAACACATTTATCTGTCACTTGATATGGACGCCATTGATCCGGCTTATTGTGCAGGGCTTGGAACGCCTGAACCGTTTGGAATGACAGACCGCGATGTCCGTGAAGTTTTGCGCCAAACGGCTCCTTATACAATCGGATTTGATGTCGTTGAGATCGCACCGGAATATGATAACAGCATCTCCGCTGTTTTGGCAGCCAAATTGATGCGCGAGTTTATTTTCGCGCATTATGCGTCTAAGCATTAATAATTTAAAAAAAGATGCTGTGTTTTTCAGCATTCTATTTTTTATTTTTTCATTAAAAACATGTTCATTTAAAAACAATGTTTTTTCTTCTT